>JANOBV010000124.1:0-8100 GCA_031411835.1 Bacteroidota bacterium
ACTTTTGCCCCCTATGGCAACCCCCACAACTGAAGACTTATTCAAGAACATTATTTCCCATTCGAAAGAGTATGGGTTCATTTTTCAATCGAGCGAAATTTATGACGGACTTAGTGCTGTTTATGACTATGGTCAAAATGGTGCTGAACTGAAAAAGAATATCCGTGATTATTGGTGGAAATCAATGGTGCAATTGCACGACAATATTGTCGGTATTGATGCTGCAATTTTTATGCATCCTACTACATGGAAAGCTTCCGGTCACGTTGATGCATTCAATGATCCTTTGATCGATAATAAAGATTCGAAGAAAAGATATCGTGCTGATGTTCTTATCGAGGAACATGTTGCCAAGATAGAAGGGAAGATCAACAAGGAAGTTGAAAAAGCTCGTCAGCGTTTTGGTGAAACGTTTAATGAAGAAACCTATCGAACAACGAATGCGCGTGTGATGGAGTATCAACAAAAGATCGACGAGATCAATGCACGTTTCAAGAAGGCATTGGAAGCGGAAGATCTTGCTGATGTAAAACAAATTATTCTCGACTTAGAAATAGTTTGCCCGATCAGTGGAACTCGCAACTGGACAGATGTTCGTCAATTCAATTTGATGTTCAATACCCAACTTGGATCTGTAAGTGAAGAGTCAAGTACAATATATCTTCGTCCGGAGACTGCACAGGGAATTTTTGTGAACTTCCTAAATGTACAGAAGACGGGTAGAATGAAAATTCCATTTGGCATTGCTCAAACAGGAAAAGCTTTCCGTAATGAAATTGTTGCACGTCAATTTATTTTCCGTATGCGCGAATTCGAACAAATGGAAATGCAATTTTTTATTCGTCCGGGAACAGAAATGGAATGGTATACTCACTGGAAAGAGACTAGAATGAAATGGCATAAGTCTCTTGGATTCCCGGGCAACAAACATCGTTTCCATGATCACTTGAAGCTTGCTCATTATGCTAATGCTGCATGTGATATAGAATTTGAATTTCCATTTGGATTTAAAGAGCTAGAAGGAATTCATTCTCGTACAGATTTCGATCTACGTAATCACGAACAATTTTCCGGAAAAAAACTTCAATATTTCGATCCGGAATTAAATGAAAATTATATTCCTTATGTGTTAGAAACATCTGTCGGATTAGATAGAATGTTCCTTGCAGTGATGTCACAAAGTTATGCCGAAGAGAAATTGGAAGACGGAACTGAACGTGTTGTACTTCGAATTCCTGCATTTCTAGCGCCTGTAAAATGTGCGATCTTGCCTTTAATGAGAAAAGATGGATTGCCGGAAAAAGCTGAAGAGATATTTAATAAATTGAAGTTGGATTACAATTGTACATCGGAAGACAAAGATTCTATCGGTAAACGCTACCGTCGTCAAGATGCTATTGGTACTCCTTATTGTATTACTGTTGATCATCAGACATTAGAAGATAACACTGTCACTATTCGTCATCGTGATTCAATGCAACAAGAGCGTATAGCTATTGATGCAATAGATGGGATCTTGAGGAATACTGTTGATATGCGGAGTGCATTGGCTAAGTTGTAGTTGATGCGGTAAAATTTTAGGTCAAAATTATAGGGTCAAAGGTTAGCATTGTGCAGCTAACCTTTGACCCTTTACCTTTGACCAATATTTACGACCTATGAATTTTTCGCCAACAACTTATATCCCATATAAGCTCCCGGTACATACATTAAAAAAGAGCATACACCAAACCAAATTGGTTCACCCAATGTAACGCTGTTGATCAATCCAAAGAAAGTAAGTATCGATCCAATGATTAGTGCAGGATTTTTACTTTCAGCATTGATGATCTTTGTCCCAACTAATCCGCCAACCATTGCAGAGATGAAATAACTGATCAATTGCAAAACTTTTGCAGCGAATGGCATTGCAGCGATTGCAGCTTTAATTGCAGTTGCATCTTTAGGATTGACGCCTTCAGGGAATGGAAAGATCTTTGAATTCATTAATTCAAGTAGTGTTAGAATTATCATTGATGATAATAATCCAATTACAACACTCAATGCTCTTTTGCCTCTGTTACCCATTTTGATTTTAGTTAGAATGCTAAAATAATGAAAATAAAAAAACCCGAGTAAATTACCCGGGTTCTTTTTATAGTTTATTGTTGATTATTTCTTAAGAACAATTCTCTTAGAAGACTCACCTGCATCAGATTTTACTTTGATGAAATAGATTCCGTCTTTATAATCGCTTAGATCAAATGATGGATTCATATCAGATGATTTAATAGTATAACGTCTTAGTTCATTTCCTAAAACATCTGTGATAACTACATTAGCATTTCTTGGAGTATTCATTGTAAGGTTTACAGTTCCTCGTGACGGATTCGGATAAGCTGTGAAAGAACTTGCAGTGACTTCGTTGACACCAACAAGGCTACTTACGCTTGCACAGAAATCATCGAATGCTACGTTTCCTGAATCTTTGTCATAGTAGAATTTCACAAATTTTGTTCCTGCTGCCAGATAATATGATTTTGTTTCTGATGTAGAAGCAACAGGAATAATTGTTTGCGTAACAGTATAGTTAATCCCATCCGGTGATTCGTTAATGTATAATCTACTAGAACCCATTGTTCCACCTGTAGAAGCATTTCCTTTCATCCAGAAACTGATGCTATCGTAACCTGTAAGATCAGGTGTGATCATTGAACAAGAATCACGTCCAAATTTATACGAGTTTGGACCGCTTGGACCAGAACTTTGAGTTGACGTGTAATAGCTTCCAACAGTATAATAAGTTAATGTGAAACCATTGTAGTTTGGACCAGAAGTTGTGTCGAATGAATTCCAGTTTTCGCAAATCTGTGCGTTCGATACAAGTGATCCTAAAATTAATGCAATTAGAGTAAAGAGTTTTTTCATTTATTAGTTTTTTTACGAATCTCAAAGATATATAAAAAGTGCAACACCAAACAAGGTATTCCCAAAAGTCATGTGTTATTTTGACGTTAAATTTGGGTTTTTAGAGAATTTCTGATAGAAAATCAATAAATACTAATTTGAATTTTAAAATAGGTTTGAAGTTGCAGTCTGGAGTTGTGTAAAATAAAACATGGAAAGCCTGGAGTTCACAAAGAGTCCATGGAGTTTCTATATGGTCTCTTTGTGAACTCCATGCCCTCCATGTTAAAAAAACGAACTCTACTTCTTATTTATTATTAAACTCCGACATCGTCCTATCCACCCCAATCCCAACAAAGCTTTTCACAATCTCAACAGCTTTATCAATCCTGTCATTCAGGGTTGTTTGTTCTTCAGCGTCCCATTTACCCAAAACATAATCAACTTGCTTTCCTTTGTTGAAATTACTTCCTACACCGAATCGTAAGCGATTGTAATCGGTCGTGTTCATACAATGTGCAATATCTGCCAATCCATTGTGTCCGCCGTCACTACCTTTTTTCTTTATACGTAATGTTCCGAATGGCAATGCAAGATCATCTGTAACAACAAGCAAATTTTCAATTGGAATTTTCTCTACACTCAACCAAAAATTTACAGCCTTACCACTAAGGTTCATGTACGTTGTAGGTTTTATAATTACGATCTGATGTCCTTTGAATTTTGTGTGATGAATCGTTGCCAATTTATCTGTTGTAAATAATCGATCCGGAACATCTTCGCCTTTTACTAATGATTTCGCCAAAGCATTCGCTACCTCAAACCCGATATTATGTCGAGTGAATTCGTATTCTGATCCGATATTGCCGAGACCGGCGATGAGGTATTTGGACATCTTTTTTGGTAAGTAGTGAGTGGTAAGTAGTGAGTAGCACTACAGAATCATATCTGCTTGATTTCTTCGATTTAAGGTAGGCAAAAGTAAAATATTTCTCTGAACAAATTCAGTTTCGATTTTCAAAGTTGCAGTTCCACTCTCAACTTACCACTTACTACTCACTAATAAAAAAAGCCCGCAACTTTCGTCACAGGCTTTTTAATAATTAGTTTGTTGCAATTACTTCTTGGCAGCAGTAGCGGCAGCAGCTTTATCGTCTGTTGCAGCAGCAGCTACGGCACGTGTAATTTTCACGGCAGTAAGTACACTGTTTGGTGAGTTAAGAATTTCTACACCTTTAAGTTTGATATCACGAACACGGATATCGTCACCGATATTCAATTCGTTGATGCTAATGTCAACTGAATCCGGAAGATCTTTTGGTAATGCAGAAATTTTAAGACGACGAGTTTTTGTTACTAGTTGTCCACCTGCACGAACACCAACTGCGTTTCCTGAAACTTTTACAGGAATTTCAATTGTGATCTTTTTCTTTTCATCTAGTTCAAGAAAATCGATGTGGTTGATTCTGTCACTCACTGCATGAAATTGAATGTCTTTCATCACAGCTTTGTAGCTAGTACCGTCGATGTTCAATTCAACTGTGTAAACATTAGGTGTGTACACCAGTCCTTTTAGAGAGAGCGCCGGCGTACTGAAATGGATTTGTTCTTTTCCACCATAAAGTACACATGGAACTTTTCCCTCTGCTCTCAGGCGAATGTTTTCCTGTTTTGTTTGAGCTGCTCTTTTTGTTCCTGTAATTGAAATTGATTTCATTTTGTTTGTTTGTTATTTATTTTAATTATACTGAAATTAGATTAAGAATAATTCATTGATGCTTTCGTAAACATAAACACGTCTGATAATTCTTGAGAACATTTCTGCTGTTGAAATGACTTTGATCTTATCTGATTCCTGACGTAATGGAATTGTATCTGTTACTACTAGTTCTGTCAATCTACTGTTTGCAATTCTCTCATATGCTTTTCCTGAAAGAACAGCATGTGTGCAAAATGCTCTTACACTGCTTGCGCCTCTGTCGAATAACATATCTGCTGCTTTTGTAAGCGTGCCTGCTGTGTCAACGATGTCGTCAACAAGAATGATATCGCGACCTTCCACTTCACCAATGACCATCATTGAATCGATCTCATTGGCTTTCTTGCGTTGTTTATCGCAGATCACCATTTCTGAATTGAAGTATTTTGCATAACCTCTTGCGCGATTTACTCCGCCCATGTCAGGTGCTGCAATTGCAAGGTGAGGAAGATTCAATGAATGTATATAAGGAACGAATAATGAAGAAGGTTCTAAGTGATCCACCGGAACATCAAAGAAACCCTGAATCTGCGGAGCGTGTAAGTCCATTGTAACAATACGTGTTACTCCGGCAGCACTCAACAAATTCGCTACTAACTTTGCAGCGATAGAAACCCTTGGCTTGTCTTTACGATCAGATCGCGCAAAACCAAAGTAAGGAATCACTGCTGTGATGTAGTGAGCTGAAGCTCTTTTCGCCGCGTCGATCAACATTAGTAATTCCATCAAATTATCTGAAGGAGCAAATGTCGATTGAATGAGGAACACATCACATCCGCGAACTGATTCGTCAAAAGAAGGTGAAAATTCTCCATCACTGAAACGAACTACATTCACATTACCCAAAGGAAGTCCGTACCCGGTTGCAATTTTTTCTCCAAGATACTGCGTTGCTGTTCCTGAAAATATTTTTACGTTGCGCTCCATGTCAAGACCCATTTTTAGGGGCTGCAAAGAAAGGAAAAAGGGGGGTAAAAGGCAAATATATTTAAGGGTAAATTCAGATTTGACTAGACTTTGTCAGACTTAAAATTTGGTTAAGCATTTTGAATTCTTACCCAAGTTATTCAATGGTTCAATCAACTTTTTGGCCTTTTTACCAAAAAAACGAAGAATTTTAAACCTGCTGTTGTGATAAGGATACCTTTGTTACGGAAAAAGTCATTTTATTCAATATTTAATTTCTCCCTAATTCTGAACCCATGAAAAAAAACTTACTCATCATTCTCTTTGCATTATTATCCAATTTTACGTCAAATGCACAGATTACTTCGATTCGACCAAATCACGCAGTGCAAGGTCAATCGCTCATGACAACAATTACACTGAGTGACGGTGTCATGCAAAACTCAACTCCGCCAAACAATAATCTTGGAATTTATTTGCAAAATGGCGGGACAACAATTTATGCCACTAACGCATACTCGCCATTTGCCAGTTTTTACTACTTGAACAATTCAGGGACTGTTACATGGTATGATTCTACACGAGCACCATTTAATATTCCTGCAAATACACCGTCCGGATATTATGATGTTGTTTTAGTTTCTTATGTATTGCCACTATTGACGCCTGATACAAACAGGCTCTATAATGGTTTCTTTGTAGAACATCCAACTGGAACTATTGAAGGTTCTGTCTATTTCGATTTTAATCAAAATGGAATAAAAGATCCCAATGATGTTCCGATGCAAAATACAAGGGTTCAATTTTCTCCGACAAATGATTTTGCGTTTACGAATGCTCAAGGGAAATTTTCATATGTAGTGGATACAGGAACATATGTCACAGATTGCATAGTGCCCGGAACATTTACTCAAACATCGTTGCCTCTTACTTATACTGCTTCAATTCCCCCTTCTGCTTTCAATCAGGATTTTGGAATATACTCTTCAGCTTACGCCTATAGCCATGACTCATATTTAGGTTGGGCCAGATTCAGATGTAGCAGTGTGAATCAACTTAGCGTCACTATTGCAAATAGAGGATACTTTCCTGTTCAAGATAAAGTTACTCTAATTGTGTCTTCTAATCTTGTCTTAAGTTCAGCAACAACTCCGCCTGATTTTATTAATGGCGATACTTTGACATGGATCATTCCTTCGCTTGCTCCCTCAACTACAATTCTAGTTGGTGGATCACTATTATTTATTGCACCGGCTGCGGGCCAAACGATTTCATACCAAATGATCGATAGTGTTTTTGATATGAGCGGAACATTTATTGATGCGAATGTCGATCAATACTCATATATCGTTCGGTGTAGTTATGATCCTAATGATAAAAATGTAATGCCAACGGGTGTTCTTGCGCAACACTATACACCGATCAATTCAGAGTTAACTTATTTAGTCAACTTCCAGAATACAGGAAACGACTATGCATACGATGTTTACATCTATGACACGCTTGATGCAAATTTGGATCTCTCAACTTTTGAAGTCATTGAAAGTAGTCATGAAGTAAATACGCAAATGACAGCAACAGGTGCAGTAAGATTTAATTTCTTCAACATCATGTTACCGGATAGCGGACTCGATGAAGCAGGAAGTCATGGTTGGGTCCGTTATAAAATTCGTCCGAACGCGGGTTTGCCTGATCCAACTGAGATTACAAACACATCATACATTGTTTTTGATTTCAATTATCCGATCATAACGAATACTACTTTGAATACGTTGACAGCATTACAATATCCTCAATCTGATTTCACAACTTCTGATGTTACGATCTGTGAAACGAATTGTATTATTTTCAATAATCAATCCACTTCCGGAACAAATTATGAGTGGTTCTTCCAAGGTGGGTCACCATCAACAAGTACTTCAGCAAATCCGGGCGCAATCTGTTATTCTGTTTCGGGATCATATGATGTTACATTGATCACGACTAATGCACTTGGAAGTGATACGTTGACACAACTTGCTTACATTAATGTGGCTACTTCACCGGGAATATTTACTGTAAGTCAGGTTGCAGATTCTCTCATCGCTCCGCAAGGTTTCGATAGCTATCAATGGTATTACAACAATGTTTTAATTTCGGGAGCAACTTCGTATTTTTATGTTGCTACTCAAAATGGTGACTACGGAATTGTTGTTTCTAATGCAAATGGTTGTCAGTCGGGGGTTAATATTCCCAATTTTAGTATTGGCATAGATGATATTTCTTCAGAAAAGGGAATTTCAATTTATCCGAATCCGACATCAGGACAATTTGAACTCTCATTTAGTTCGAATGATAATCAAAATGTAACGATTGCTATCTTCGATAAAGTTGGACAAATGGTACAATCGCGTATTGTGCAGACTGTAACAGGTATAAATAAAATAGTAATGGATGATCAGCAACTCTCTTCCGGTGTTTATACAATTCAGTTAGCGGGTAAATCGAAAGTCGTTTCAAAATTACTATTGATCAATAAATAAATTCTCAAGATTGTTTTCATGTTGTAG
>JANOBV010000125.1:0-3818 GCA_031411835.1 Bacteroidota bacterium
ATCTGCGGGAAGAAAAATAACAGTGAAAAATTTCCCGCAGATAAGGCGCAGAAAAGGTCGCAGATTAAATCGCAGATCTTTAGGTTGAAGATCATTGTAATTTTTCAACGAGGATCACAAGAATCAATATTTACAATTTATACCTTACAACAAAATTCAAAATCATTATGGACGGCGCGCATGCACATTTACTTTTCAATCACTTCCCAATCATAGGAAGTATTCTATCACTACTTGTATTGGTAGCAGGATTTTTTCTGAAGAATGGCGTCGTAAAAAAGACAGCATTAGCGATGATCATTTTCACTTCCGTGATGACTCTTCCTGCTTTTTTTACAGGTGAAGATGCTGAGGAAGCGCTAGAAGCAATTAACCAAGCTCCGAAATCAATCATTCACGAACACGAGGAATTAGCAGAGATCGGACTATGGACAACACTTATCGTTGGTGCAGTTGCTCTATTTACATTATACAGCGCTAGGAAAAAATTCGGCCCAAGATTGTTTGTCGTTACGCTTGTTATGCTAATGGCAAATTCAATTGTGCTTGTAAAGATCGGCGAACTTGGTGGGGTGATTCGGCATACGGAGATTCGGCAAGGTGGGGTGATGGATAGTCAAGCTCCGGAATCTGAAGAGAAGAAATAAAAATTTCAACACTTAGTTCACTAAAATTTTAGCACAAGAGCATTAAGCTTTCAGAATTGGTAGCATACCGCTATCAAACTCATTTATTCAACCCCAGCCCCGTTAGGGGCAACCTGTTAGTAGCAGATATTCAAAACAACCAATTAGCCCCGTAGGGGCGGACTACAATTTTTCAATTAGATCTCCCACAGATTTTCACAGAATGTGAAGAATTTTATTTTGTATTTATTCCTTGTTTTCATTTTGTATTCTTTGCACTCTACGTTTTAATTTTCAAAAAAAATTCCAATGATTAAAACGCGATTTAAAATACAGGTCGCCCCTACGGGGCTAATCGGTTGTTTTTATGATATGCTGCTACCAACGGGTTGCCCCTAACGGGGCTGGAGTTGAATAAATGAGTTTGATAGCGGTATACCACCATTTCTAAAAGCTCAATATTCTTGTGCTAAAAACTTAGTGGTCTTAGTGTTTATTTTTAAGCACAAAAAAAAAGAGAGAAGAAAAATCTTCTCTCTTTAAAATATTGTTTTCTAAAATTAAGCCTCGCCCGGTAAATTCGACTTTGTAGTTTCTGAATATGGCGTTGTCTGCGGAATGAAATCGTCATCTGCATTTGGCTTACCATAATCATATGGCCAACGATATACTGTTGGAATTTCCCCAGGCCAGTTACCGTGAATATGTTCTACCGGAGCAGTCCACTCAATTGTATTTGATTTCCATGGGTTCTGAACGGATTTTCTTCCGCGATACATACTGTAGAAGAAATTGAATACGAAGATCAACTGAGCAAGTCCACCGACGATGGCGAATACTGAGATCAACGCATTGATATTTAATGCTGCATCAAAACCTTCGTATGAAGTATATGCATAGTAACGACGGGGTGCTCCTGAAAGACCTACGAAGTGCATTGGGAAGAATGTTCCGTAAACACAAACGATCGTTAACCAGAAATGGACATAACCCAATTTCTTATTCATCATTCGTCCATACATTCTCGGGAACCAATGATAAACTCCGGCAAACATTCCGAAGATCGCTGAACTTCCCATTACAATATGGAAATGGGCAACAACGAAATAAGTATCGTGAAGATTAATATCTAATGCTGAATCACCTAAGATGATACCTGTAAGTCCACCAGAGATAAAGAATGACACAAGACCAATTGCAAAAAGCATGGCAGGTGACAAAACGATATTTGCTTTCCAGAGTGTCGCTAAGTAGTTGAACACTTTTACGGCTGATGGAATGGCAACTAACAATGTTGTAAATACGAATACTGATCCTAAGAATGGATTCATACCCGTGATGAACATGTGGTGACCCCAAACGATGAACGATAAGAAGGCAATTACAAGCATTGAACCGATCATCGCTTTGTAACCGAAGATTGGTTTACGTGATTGTGTTGAGATAACTTCTGATGCAAGTCCTAAGGCAGGAAGAAGTACGATATATACTTCCGGGTGACCAAGGAACCAGAATAAATGCTGGAATAAGATCGGACTACCACCTGAATGATGAAGCGGCGCGCCATTAATAAAGATGTCAGACAAATAGAAACTTGTTCCGAAACTTCTGTCGAACAATAAAAGCAATGATGCTGCAACTAGTACAGGGAAAGATAGAATTCCAAGAATTGCAGTAATGAAGAATGCCCAGATCGTCAATGGAAGACGAGTCATGCTCATTCCTTTTGTACGCATATTCAAAATTGTAACGACGTAATTGATACCACCTAATAAAGCAGAGGCAATGAACATGATCATACTAATCAGCCAAAGGGTCATTCCTAACCCTGACCCGGGTATGGCTTGCGGTAAGGCCGACAATGGTGGATAAACCGTCCAACCGGCAGACGCAGGTCCTGCTTCAACAAATAACGACATAGTCATTACTGCACAAGAACCAAAGAAGAACCAATACGATAACATGTTCAGGAACCCTGAGGCCATATCTCGTGCACCGATTTGGAAAGGTATGAGGAGATTACTGAATGTTCCCGAAAGTCCACCCGTAAGTACAAAGAATACCATGATTGTTCCGTGGATCGTAACTAAAGCGAGATAAAAACTCGGATCCAACTTTCCTCCTTTTCCCCAGTGACCAATTAATTTCTCAATGATTGGAAATTTTTGATCGGGCCATCCAAGTTGGAGACGGAAAATCAGCGACATCGTCATGGCTAATACTGCCATTAAAATAGCTGTTACTAAGAATTGCTTAGAGATCATTTTATGATCCTGACTGAACACATACTTTGTCCAGAAAGTATCATGATGTTCATGATGGTCGTGGCCATCGTGAGCATCTACTGCATGATCGTGAGAATTAGTTGACATTGACCTTATTTTTTTACTAGGTAAATACTTTTTTGTACGCTACTAAAATGAATTACTTTTTTGAAGCTAACACTTTGCTTCCTGAAACTGTTGTTTCAGCAGTTTTTGTTGAATCAACTACTGTTACAGGTGTTGTTGGAGCAGTAACTTCAGGACGAGCAAACACGTAATTTTGTGTTGCATACCATTTTTGGAAATCTGCTTCGCTTTCAACAATTAATTTCATACGCATATTGTAGTGAGCAACACCACAAATTTTATTACACAACAGGATGTATTCGAATTTTTCATTCTTTGTGATCAAACGCATGCTATCAGTTGTGATAGTTGGCTCAACTGTAAACTCAGTTGTCATACCCGGTACACAATTCATTTGCGCACGTAAATGTGGGAAGTATGCACTGTGAATGATATCACGTGAATGGAATTTGAATACAACTGTTTTGTTAACCGGTAGGTGAAGTTCTCTTACAATTTTATCATCCTTTCCAAATGCGTCAATTGAATCAACACCAAGCGGGTTTTCATCAGTGATCAATTTGTAATTCGATTTTGCCAACTTATTATCTTCTCCTGAATAACGCGCAGTCCAGTCAAATTGTTTTCCATACACTTCAATCACCATAGCATCTTTTGGTGCAGGGCCCGTAATACTAATCCACAATTTCAAACCGTAAACAATTAGTCCCATTAAAACTACTGCCGGAATAACTGTCCACCAGAATTCTAATTTATGATTGTCAGGATAGAATAAAGCTCTACGATCTTTCTTATGCTGATATTTCCAAGCGTAATAGAATAATAAGAACTGTGTAATGAA
>JANOBV010000126.1:0-11393 GCA_031411835.1 Bacteroidota bacterium
CTTGATGCATTTCCAAACAATTGCCATTGGTTCGATATTAAAGGACTTGGCGATAAGCAATTTTTGGAGAAATTGGCAGATTGTTTTAATATCCATCGATTACAGATGGAAGACGTAGTGAGTGTTTATCAAAGACCTAAAGCAGAAGAATTCAGTGGACATTTGTTTTTCATCTCAAGGATGCTTTCTGAAAGGCAAGGTGTTTTAATAAACGATCAATTAAGTATTTTCTTGGGGCCAAATTTTGTCATAACTATTCAGGATAAATATGATGATATTTTAGAGCCGGTTAGAGAGCGTATTCGTCATGGTAAAGGAAACATGCGAAAATGTGGATCGGATTATTTGGCTTATTCATTGATGGATATGGCCATTGATAATTTTTATCCAATACTTGAACGAACAGGCGATCGACTTGATGAATTGCAGGATGAATTATTAACAAATCCTACACGTGATTCATTGAATCGAGTTCTTGATATAAAGCGTGACCTGATCATGTTGCGAAGAACGATCTGGAGTGAGCGCGATAAGATGAATGATATTCTTCGTTCTTCGTTTACTGAAATTGCAGATTCAACCAAAGTATATTTCAGAGATTCATATGATCACTGCATTCAATTACTCGATTTGATTGAAAGTTATAAGGAGGTCACAGCTTCATTGATGGATGTTTATCATTCATCAGTAAGTTTTAAATTGAATCAAGTTATGAAAGTGTTGACGATCATTTCGACGATCTTCATTCCCTTGACATTCATTGTTGGATTGTATGGGATGAATTTTTCGCGAGTTGATCCGGAGACGGGAAAATTCTTTCCAATGAATATGCCTGAATTGTATTCGCCACATGGATATATTATAGTATGTGGAATTATGTTGTTAATAGTAATAGGACAGATCATTTTCTTTTTCAAAAAGGGGTGGCTGACAAAGGGTTAAAATAAAATGACAAATAAAAAAGACAGATTTCAAATGTCGGCAAAAACCTCTTTTGGTTTTGAAGACTTACTTATTGAAGAACTTAGTAAAGTTGGTGCAATCAATTTGAAGAAAGGAACACGCATCGTTCATTTCGAAGGCGATTTGGAAACGATGTACAGAGCTAATTTGTATAGTCGCTTGGCTTTGCGAATTCTCAAGCCAATAAAAACTTTCCCTGCAGGCAATGAGCAGCAATTGTATGATGAAATAAAGAAGATTGACTGGAGTGAATACCTAACAGAAAATGATACCCTTGCAATTGATGCAGTGACTTCCTATTCAACGTTGACTCACACATTGTATATTTCACTTAAATCGAAAGATGCAATTGTAGATCAATTCAGAGAGAAGACAGGAGTTAGACCAAACGTTGATCTGCGTTTTCCTAAAGCTAGAATTAATATTCACATTCATCAGAACATTGCAACGGTTTCGCTTGATAGTTCGGGTGATTCTTTACATAAACGAGGGTATCGTTCACAGCAAGGAGAAGCTCCTTTGAATGAAACTCTTGCGGCAGGAATGGTCATGTTGAGCAAATGGGATAGAGCAAGTAATTTTACAGACCTCATGTGTGGAAGTGGAACCATCGTTATTGAAGCAGCAATGATGGCGAGAAATATTGCACCGGGAATTTTCAGAAATGAATTCGGTTTTGAGAGATGGAACGATTACGATGCCGAACTTTGGAAATCGTTGTTAGATGAAGCGAAGCAAAATGAAAAACCTTCATTTGATTTTACGATCACAGGAATTGATAAGTCGCATCAAGCAATTCGTAATTCAACTGAGAATGCAAGAGAAGCAGGGGTACAAAATGATATTGATTTTCATGCAATGCCCTTTGAAGATTATACTCCGAAAGAAAGTGTTCAAACAATCGTAACGAATCCACCATATGGAGGAAGGATCACAGATGATGATCTATTCAATTTGTACAAGAATATTGGTGATCAATTGAAATTAAAATATTCCGGCAGTGTAGCTTGGATATTGACTGCAAATAAAGATGCAGCGAAAAATATTGGACTGCATGCAACAGCTAAAATTCAACTTTATAATGGAGCATTAGAATGTAGAATGTTAAAATACGAGCTTTACAAAGGAACAAAGAAGATTCACAAAATAAAAGATGACAGCAACGAAGGAGTTTAAAAAAATTGGCGTAGTCACAACAGGTGGAGATTGTCCGGGCTTGAATGCTGCGATTCGTGCAGTAGTAAGAACAGGCATTTATCATGGCATGGAAGTGACAGGAATAATGCAAGGCTATGAGGGGATGATCAAAGGAGATTTTATTTCACTTGGTTCACATAGTGTGAGCAATATTCTTCAACGTGGCGGTACAATTTTAAAGACAGCGCGTAGTGAAGCTTTCAAAACTTTTGAAGGAAGAAAAAAAGCGTACGATAATTTGGTGAAAGAAGGAATCGAAGCACTTGTAGTAATTGGTGGTGATGGTTCATTCAAAGGAATAGAACAATTCAGCAGAGAATTCCCGATCACGTCGATTGGTGTTCCAAAGACGATTGACAATGATATTTTCGGAACTGATTATGCAATTGGTTTTGATACAGCATTGAACACCGTAATTCAAGTAATAGATAAGATCAGAGATACAGCAGATTCGCACAATCGTTTATTCTTTGTAGAAGTAATGGGTAGAGATGCCGGGATGATTGCAATATACAGTGGCATAGCGAGTGGAGCAGAAGCAGTTCTTATTCCTGAGACAGAAACGAAGATCGAGCAAATTGTAAAGATCCTTGATCGTGGATGGGAAAGGAAAAAATCTTCTATGATCGTTATCGTTGCCGAAGGAGATGTTGCCGGTGGTGCCTATGAAATTGCTCGTGAAGTAAAAGCACGTTTCAATCAGTACGACACCCGTGTGAGTGTACTCGGACATATGCAAAGAGGCGGAAGTCCTACGTGCAATGATAGAGTACTGGCGAGTCGATTAGGAGTTGCTGCAGTGCAAGCTTTACTCGAAGGCAGGACAAATGAAATGGTTGGAGTTATTAATAATGAAATCAGTTATACATCTTATTCTGATGTTGTGAATGGGAAGAAGGAGTTTCCGTATCAGTTGTTGAAGATTGCGGAGATTTTGTCGCTTTAATTAAAATTGCCGTGTGCTTTAACTTAATGTCATTTAGTTAAGGCGAATGATGCATTCGTTGTCAACTTATAGATAATTAGGCCCGTTAGGGCCATACTTTTGGTAAGACTAAACTACATAAAGCATGTCAAGCCCCTTTAGGGGCGCACTCTTTAAGCAGTACGCATGTGTCCTTTAATTCTACCGGATAAAAGTTCCTGCATATATTGGTTGCATTCGACTTACTCTCATGTATAATTGTGAAAAAAGCTGTGTGTTTAAAGAGTGCGCCCCTAAAGGGGCTTTGCGCTCATTCCTAGTCCCAGGGTTACCAAGAGGCAGGCCCTAACGGGCCTAATAATTCCACAAATTAAAAACGAATGCATCATTTAACTTAACTAAATGACATTGAGCTTTAGCTGACGGATCAAGAAGATAATATGCAATATTAGGCTTTAGCCAAAAAAATATTTTTGATTAAGCATTGATAAAAAACTACCTCCGCTGAGAAGCCACCAACCCAAATAACGATTCGAAAATAATTTTACCATCAGTATTTCCCAAAACACCTTCTGAGGCACGTTCAGGATGTGGCATCATTCCAAAAACATTTTTACCGGCATTACAAATACCTGCAATGTTATCTGTTGTCCCATTCGGATTTGCTTCTGCGGTAATGTTTCCCTCTTCATCGCAGTAACGAAAAAGAATCTGGCCATTCGCTTTCATTTCTGATAACGTATTTTCATCAGCATAAAATTTTCCTTCGCCATGAGCAATCGGAATTTTTAAAACTTGATCCATTTCAATTGTTGCCGTAAGCATCGATTCATTATTATCTGCTTTTATAAAAGTGTTCTTGCAAATAAATTGATGGTTTTCATTATTCGTCAAAACTCCAGGCAATAAACCTGATTCGCAAAGAATCTGAAAGCCGTTGCAAACACCAAAAACAAATCCACCTTGATTCGCAAAAGTAATTACCTCTTGCATGATCGGAGAAAAACGTGCAATTGCACCTGATCTTAAATAATCGCCATATGAAAAGCCGCCGGGTAAAATGATAAAGTCACATCCCTGTAAATCATGATCTTTATGCCACAATTTTACTACTTGCATTCTTAAAACATTGCGTAAAACATGAACCATGTCTTCGTCGCAATTGGAACCCGGGAACACTACAACACCTATTTTCATTCAACGAAGGTACTAATGGTATTCGTGAATAGAAACTTATGCAGTGTAATTTTTTAATAAAAAATAACTCAAATTGACTCTTAAAAACTGAATATTAATTGTATTTGTATGCATCCAATTTTTTCATCAATTCTTTTCGTGCATTGTGAATTCTTACTTTCACGGTACCTAGTGGAATTTTCAAAAATGTAGAAATTTCCTCGTATTTATAGCCCTGATAACTAAGCATAAATGGGGTTCTCAAATTGTCTGAAAGTTCGCCCAAAGCTGCATCAATATCTTTCATCACCAAATTTCCTTCACCTCCATTATTTTGATTTGAAACCGCCGAATTCAGATAATACTGATCTTCTGTTGAATCATTGAAGATCTTCGACTTCATTGCACGACGATATTTATTGATAAAGATGTTCTTCATCATCGTGTATAACCACCCTTTCAAATTCGTCCCTTCAGAAAATTTGTCTTCATTTATAAATGCCTTCAACATTGTATCCTGAACTAGATCTTCTGCTTCCTCTTGATCATGTGTTAATTTGATCGCATAATTTTTAAGGGGTGATACTTCACAGGCAACCTTTACTTGAAATTCTTTTGTCTTTTCCATGGCCTTGTTTGTTTAATTAATTTGTATATTTCTTACACAAACATACGAGACAAATTGTCAATATCAAAGTTTTGTTTAATATTTATTATATTTTCTTAAACAAGAAAAAAGGGCGTAATTGGTCTAAAAACCAAATTTTTAAAGAAAAGTAGTGATTAAAAGTACTTTGACAGGTCGCCAGGCAGAGAAATTACCTCTGCTCCATCACCAATCATTTCCGGATATTGATTAAAAAAGCGACCGGTTACAAGGAGATTAACTGTTTTGAATTTCTCCTTAAAATTAGCAAGCATTTCAGCAGCAAACTCCGCAGAAAAAGAAGTTGTCATCGACACCAAAATAAAATCCGGATGATAACGAGCTGCAATTTTTTCGACGTCTTGTAATGGAACATTTTGCCCGAGATAAACAGTGTGATTTCCTGATTTACGAATCATGTAGTTCGCAAACAATAATCCAAGCTCATGAAATTCTGTCTCGGGTAAAAACAATAAAAATTTCTTACCCACCCCTTCTCTTCTAATTGGTTGTCCATCTAAGGCAACGATCAATTTCTGCCGAACTAAATTGGTCATGAAATGTTCGTTAGCAGGATGAATAGTTCCTGTTTGCCACATCACTCCGATTGCTCCTAAGAATGGAAAAATAACATTCATCATTGTATTCTCTAATCCCATTTGGAGAATACACGTTGACATCGATCGTTCGAATGTGATTTCATCAAGATCAATCATTGCAGCAATCATTGTCTGAATAATTACCTGATGCTTTTCTGTTTGTAAGGAATATGATACTGCAAGATCACTGACTTCCTTCGGACTTAATTTAATGATCTCAGAAATCTTATGACCATTGTGATTTAGCAACGATATATTTAATAAAAGTCTTAGATCATTGTCATCATAAAAACGAATATTCGTTTCTGTCCGCTTTGGTACAGGAATATTATAACGCTGCTCCCAAATTCTAATGGTATGCGCTTTAATTCCAGTAAGCAGTTCAATGTCTTTAATTGAGTATCGTCCCATCCTAAATTTAATAACAAAGGGAAAAGCGCAATTGTTTGAATTGCTTCATCCAATTTGTTGCCTTGCTATTATTGTTTGCGAATTTATCAAAATTTGCAAATTTTTAACAATAGAAAATGGATTTTCACTGCTTTTTACTGAAAAATTTTCTTGTCAATACCTTCTGAAACTCCCGTTGGACGATCAATTCAGCGAGTTTAGAGCCGAAATCGTCTTTGGAAGCACTTTGCATTAATTTTCTAAATGATTGTTCACTAATGTCAATTTGGTACAGTAATGCCTGAAAAGCACTTTTGTTCGTCTTAAATAGCTCACCTAGAATTGGCTCTAGCTGCGAAACCAATTCGCCATAAGCATTGTATTCGTTTCCGCTAAAAGTAATCTCCAACTTATGAATGCTGAAATCGCGGATCACTTGCGCTGCCGTTTCACGAACGATCTCCAGATCATGACGATATTTCTCCGGCGAAAGGTCCATTACTTATCTTTTGAAAAGTCTATTATTAATCGCTCTACGGGACGATCATTCAGAATATGTTCATCAATTATCTGACTAATATCGCTTTCTTGTACTCCGCCATAGAAAATTCCTTCCGGATAAACAACCAATGATGGGCCATGTTCACAAGCATCCAAACAACCTGTCTGTTGCGCTCTAACAGGAAAAGAGATCTCGCGATCTTTCAATTGCTTTTTAAATTCACGAACGAGATTCATTCCGCATTCTTGTCCGCACGATTTTCTTTGTCCTTCTGCACGTTGATTGGTACAAATAAAAATATGTTTTTTATATTTCATCTGACGAAGATACGTAAATTGAAAAAATAAGTCCTTCATTGTTCTACTAAATAATCAAATCATGACAACACTAACTCCTTTTCTCGAAATCGCAGGTCGCAGCATTGCTGTCTATCTTTTTATGATTCTTGGAATAAAGGTCTTCGGTAAAAAAGAATTGTCACAATTGTCTGTCATCGATCTTGTTTTCATTTTATTGATCAGCAACTCTGTTCAAAATGCAATGGTAGGACCAAGTACTACATTGTTAGGAGGGATTACTGCAGCTGCATCTTTATTTATTGTGAACTCTATTTTAAAACAATTTCTATTCCGCGATAAGAAAGTAAATGAGTGGATCCAAGGTTCGCCCGTTATTCTAATTCATGAAGGTAAAATTGTAGAAGAGCATCTGAAGAAAGAAAAAATTACTCGTGAAGAATTAGATGCAGCTATTCGCGAACATGGGGTTTCATCGGTCAAAGAAGTTAATCTCGCAATTCTGGAAGTGGATGGAAATATTAGTATTCTTTCTGATAACTATCAAAGTCATTCGAAGAGAAAGAGAAAAGTGAGGAAGGATATGACGGGGTTGAACTAGTGAATTGTGAAAATGAAGAATGTCTCGCTAAATCAAGTTATTGACTTATTTAGTCTTGACTAAAGTGAAGGTTTTTCTTTCCTCTCCATTGAATATTTCAAGAAAATAATTTCCGGCAGAAATGTTTTCACCAAACGTAATTTCACCTGACACTTTTAATTTTTCCGAAATAATTTTTCCAAACAGATCATAAATTTTCAGTGAAACAATTTCTTCAGTGAAAATTGAAAAATTATTATTAAACGGATTTGGGTAAATTTTAAATCCATTATGGTTTAATTCACTTAAATTTACTGTAGAATCTCCAATATTACTAAACACAGAAGTATTGCCTTTCAATAACGAAGTTGCGGTAAGTGAATAATAATCTGAATTTACATTTGTAACTAGATACTGTATAGCTGCATAGCCAGTCGAATCAGTCGAGCAAACTATGTCTCCAATAAAGTACTGTCCTTCTCCATAACCTGAAGAGTCAGGAAAGTTGTTCCCAAAAACCTCTATTTTATAATCACAAAGTGAATCACCTTGAATATGGCCGAAAATAGTTTTGTTTAATCCAGTATTTACAATACTTGTAATTTCAGGAAAGGGGAAAATAGGGGTCATTGGAATTTGGGGGTCATAAAAATTTTCAATCCAAATCCCCTTTTGGCCGTTATCGAAAATTGAATTTCGAGAAAAAGTAATATTACTAAAGTATGCCGAGGTAAAAGAAGTTGAAGGTGTGCCTATTTCATAAAAATGAATTCCTTGTTTATTGTTATCATTTACAGTATTCTCCCTAAGTTCAATATTTGTCAATCGGTTTACATAACTGCTTGATGAATTTTCAATACACGAAATCTCGATTCCATCTTTACCATTCATCGAAACAATATTTGAATCAACAACCACACTATCGATTTTCGCATTAGAATTATCGGGATGATTAAAGATAATAATCCCACTACTGTAGTTTTCGAAGATCGTATTGGAAGCGATCCGGACGTTTCTAATTGTTGCAGAATAACCCGAATACGAAGACGTTTGCAACATAATACCATTCCTTGATTTTGAAATTATATTACTATCAATAGAAATATTTTCAATATAGCCGGCATCCCCTTCTATTTCAACTCCGTGACTTAGACGCGTATTGCCTATAATCGTATTTCCTGAAACATTCAAGTTTTTAATACGACTCACTCCGACATTACTACCAGCGGAAACACTTATCGTTCCCCCATCAAAAATATTATTTTTAATATTTATTCCATCAAGCAATGCTACGCCAAAAACTCTGATGCTGACCATTGGATTGAACCATGAAGAGGAGTCCTTGTAAAAATCATTTTCTATAATATTTATATCATAAGCTGAATGACCCAACGATCCAGCCATTGTTAACCCAACTCCACCACAATTTATAAATTGGTTGTTTTTCACATTTACTGAACGCAAAGAATTTGGATAGGCGCCAAAACTAATACCCGATGTATTTGATGAATCAAATCTATTTCCATAAACTTCTAGATCAGAACCATAACCATTGAAAATAAATCCTCGGTGGTTTTTTCCAAACTGATTATTAATGAGAGACAGATTGTATACGCTTCCATCATAAATAAAATACGACGCCGAGTTCAACTGGTTATCTTTAAATGAGATTAGTGACATATTTCCTGACATTTCAACTCTACTGCTATCGAATCGATTCTGTTCAATATTGATGTTGTTAGGTACAGATAACAATTGAAAGCTTAGGTATAATGCAGATTTGAAAAAATAATTGTTCCTAAAATAAAAGTCTGTCGTCTGAGTTGCACTGCTAGGCGGAAGCAAATCAATTGCATAATTATTATTTATAAATGAATTAGATTGAAATATTAAATTCGTCGTCGGGAGAAAATTAAAGCCTGAACTTCCCATACAAATTGCTTTGTAAAATCCTTGGAAACGATTTTTATAAATTAAAATGCTATCCACAGGATCAATATTTGAAAAGTCTACGATCATTCCTTCTCCATACTGTCCAAATGTGCTATCCTCAATTAAATTGAGACCTGTCATCATACAGTGACTACTTTTTATCCTAAATCCGTTATAGATAAAGAGCTTGACAGAAAACAGTGAACTATCATTCCCTGGCTGAGTAAAACCATCTATCACTAGTGGAGCAGTAATCTCCGTTATTGATGAACTTGAAACAAATAAATTATAAGGACCCGGCCCGATAATATTAAAATTGATGGTGTCAGAATCAGGAGTTGAATTTGCCATTGTAATGAATGAATTTAGCTGATTTCCACCAATAACTCCAGTATTTGTAACTAAAAAAATATTTGAGAAAACCCTTCCAGAAAAAGTAAGAATGAAGATAAATGGAAGCAGTATAAGTAAGGTCTTTCTTTTCACTTTCTAATTCAATCAAAAGATTATTACTTAAAGATATAATTTAATTAAACGTGTCGATATTAATTGTTAATTATTAATTAAAATGTGCTATAAAAAAAGGTCTCCCGTTTCCGAGAGACCTTTTTTATTTTGAAGTGAAGAATAAATTACATCTTCACAATTTTCTGAATTGCTGTTTTTCCATCCGCTGTAACTTTTACATAGTATACGCCTGAAGTACTTCCAGTGAATTGGTATGTATGTTTTCCTGCTGATTGATTTTCATCTGCTGCGAAGTTCGCAACTTTTGAACCTAACATGTTGTAAACTTCAACAGATACTTTTGAAGAACCTTTCAAAGAGTATTCGATGTTAGTTGACTGATTGAATGGATTAGGATAAACTGCGAATCCGATCTCATGGTTGAATTGTGCTACACCATCATAGAATGAAACGAAGATAGAGTAATCTTCAACCTGTCCGAATGAAAGATCAAGACATGGAGTTGGAGTTGGATTTCCTACGTAATCAGTAGCAACGCGCATACGTAATGGTGAACCTAATACTGTTCCTGCATCAGGAATTGAATAAGAACCTGTGTGATTTGTTAATGCTGAATCAGAATAGATCAATTCAGTTACCGGATCAAGTGTTCCATCATCATTTAAATCTAACCAAACTTTTACGCGCTCTGCATAAGTGAATCCTGTGGATACAGAAATGTTATAAGGGAAGTTTGTAAGGAATGTATTTGGTGGTGAACAAGTATAATCTACATATCCATCAACTGCGTCGTTAGAGTTGTTGTTGATCTGTGGACCTCCTGTTAAACCAAATGTGAAATTCGTTACTCCGATACCACAGCAATAAGCTGTTGTTACAGGATAACAAGCTGTAGCGCGCGGACCAGTGATCACTGCATTTACAGTTTGAACAACTGTATCACAACCTGCTGCATTACATGCAATAAGTGTTACAGTGTAAGTTCCGTTTGCAGGGAAGTAATGTGTTGGATTCATCACACTTGCTGTATCTCCATCACCAAAATCCCAATAGTATGTATCAGGAGTGTTGATTTGAGTAGTAGCAAATATCGATGAGCCATTACAAGTATTTGATGTGAATGTATAATCCATACAAGGATTGAAATCAACTGCCAATGTTAATGGAATTGATTTTGTAAGATTCAATGGATCGTTTGTGTTGATGATCAAACTTGAAGTTTGATTTCCTCCTGCAAGTGTTCCGCTTGAGAAAACAATTGTAATACCTACTGAATCTCCAACGTTTATAGTACCGCTTGTTGGATTAGCAACAGCCCATGAAGGTGTATTACCAAGGTTGTAAAAAAGATTACTTCCACCTGTGTTATATAACCAAACGACCAATGAGTCTGTTGTTCCACATGCTCGAAGCGATTGAGAAATGCTATTCGTAGATGTTACAAGGACTGGCGCAGGGAATGCCTGTGCCGAAAGACACACTGAAGTATCCACATCGTTATTAGGAATTAAAATTGTTCCTGTAAATGTACCAACTGTTCCACTGCTGAAAGTAATAACAATATCAGCATAACCACCCGGAAGCAAATAAGAAACAGTTGATGTAACTTGGAATTCTGCTGCATTAGAAGTAATTGACGACACAAATAATGTATCACAACCATTGTTGATCAATTGGAATGTATCAGTAACTGATGTGTTTTGCATTACGCTATCGTAA
>JANOBV010000127.1:0-24392 GCA_031411835.1 Bacteroidota bacterium
GATTCATATTGTTGAGCCTGATCTTGATGGTTTGGTACATTTTGCTGTACTGAAAAAATATCTTACTGCTTCAACAAGTGTAAAGCCGTCTGATGTTTTTCTTGTAGCTGTTCCAACACCTTTCAGAAAAGATCATAAACCTGATTTGACGTTCGTAGAGAAAGCAACGAAGATGGTTATTCCCCATTTAAAGCCGGGAAATCTGTTTATTATTGAATCGACAAGTCCTGTTGGTACGACTGAAAAGATGTCGAAATTAATTTTTAAAGAACGCCCTGAATTAAAAGATAAAATTTGGATAGCCTATTGTCCTGAAAGAGTTTTGCCGGGAAGTGTGATCTATGAATTGCAACAAAATGACAGAGTGATTGGCGGAATTGATGAAGCATCAACTGAAGCAGCAATTAAATTCTATGGGAAATTTGTAAAGGGAAATTTGCATAAAACAAATTCTCGTACTGCTGAAATGTGTAAGCTCGTTGAAAATGCTTTTCGCGATGTGAATATTGCTTTCGCAAATGAATTGTCAATGATCTGCGATAAAGCAAAGATAAATGTTAATGAATTGATCGAGCTTGCTTGTAAGCACCCACGTGTAAGAATATTGAAACCCGGACCGGGTGTAGGTGGACATTGTATCGCTGTTGATCCATGGTTTATCGTTTCTGAATTTCCAAAGGAAGCGAAGATCATTAAGCAAGCTCGTCTAATCAATAATTACAAGAAAGAATGGGTTATTGAAAAAATTCAACTTGCAATTAAAAAATTTGCAAAAACTACCGGACGACAACCGAAAGTTGCTTGTATGGGTTTATCATACAAAGCTGATATAGATGATTTGCGAGAATCTCCTGCTTTAGAGATCTATCATGAACTCGAAAAATCAGGTAGTCATGTAATGGCAGTTGAGCCTAATATCAGAAAGCACTCTGAATTGGAGATCACTGATACTTTGAGAGCAGTAAATGAAGCAGATGTCCTAGTATTTTTAGTAGCACATAAAGAGTTTTCTGTAGTAGATATTCCACATGGTAAAAACGTTCTTGATTTTTGTGGAGTGCAATTTAAAAAATGATCATTCAATAGTCGAATACCTGAATGCAAGCCGGAAATATTATAGACGAATTTAAGAAGACCGGCCGATTGGAAAAATCGGTTTGGAAAGCGCTTGTCTTTCGTTTGATCGGACTCGGATTGATCTTTGTTCTGCAGATCATCCTGGCGCGGTTGATGGGGCCGAAAAATTATGGCGACTATACTGTAATCATCACTTCTGTGAATTTACTTTTAGTAGTGAGTATGTTCGGTTTTGATTCTTCAATTTTACGTTTCGTTCCTTCTGCGCTTGGAAAAGGTGATACTTCTTCTGCGAATGGATTTGTAAAATTTTCGTCAAGAATAATTTTGATGTTGGCAATTGTATGTAGTTTGGCAATTTTTATTTTTCTGCTAATAAAATCAAAGAAATTTAACATTGGATTTAGTGAAGGATTGTTTTGGGCTGTCCTCATTCTTCCTTTTATGGCATTTACAAATCAAGCCAGTGCTGTGTTGCGTTCTCTTCGAATGGTAAAATTATCATTGCTGCCTGCATATTTTCTTTTTCCTGTTTTAATGGCATTCGCTAGCTGGTATTATTACAGCACTAATAATAAACTTACTGTTGATGCAGCAATGCTTATTAATTTAGGTGTTACTTTCGTGATCTGTATTTACATCAATCGAAAGGCAGGAAGAGTGATGAAGGAAGTTGTTGAGCCAACTGAGCCGACATTCAATAAAAAATTGTGGATCTCTGTCTCTGCTGTTTTGTTTATGACTACAGCTTTGGATCTTCTTCTAAAGCAGTCCGATATTCTAATGGTCAGTTATTATCTTGGAAATACACAAGCTGGAATTTATTCTGTCGCTGCAAAACTTGCGACATTAGCTGCATTAGGATTGTCTGTTGCCGATTATGTGATCATGCCAAAAATTGCAGCACTTTATGAATCTAAACAGTTTACAAAATTGCAAAAGTTAATCAGAACTGCAAGTTTTCAAATACTCAGTATCTCATTGCCTGTTATTGTTTGTATGTTGTTGTTTGGAAAAATAATTCTCGGATTTTTCGGGAAATCATATGTTGCGGCTTATGTTCCACTAGTTATTTTACTTTTCGGTCAACTGATAAATGCTGTTACAGGAATGGTTGGTGGACTGTTAACTATGACAGGTCATCAAAAAATGTTTTTTACTTTCTATGTTGTAGCAATTGTGATTCAATTTGTGTTGAATTCAATATTGATTAAATACGCGGGAATAACAGGGGCAGCTGTTGGAAGTTCTTTGGGATTGATTTTCTTGAACATTTCTGCTTATATGTATGTGAGAAAAAGATTGAGGATCAAAGCAAGCATTTTTTAACCTGTTTAGCTAGTATAACTTCATGAATTCGGAGGAGAATTTTGTATCTTCGGAACTTCATCCAAAACGTTTTGTTAGTACCACTTTCAGCAGACTTAAATAATCAAGCTACTGTCGATCTCCGTTCAAATAGAGTCGATCGGGTATTGATTTTTATTCTGGTCTTCAGTATCTATTTTGAGTCGAATTTGCCTTTGATCTATGGTGCAAGCACTCCATTTTTGTTATTTGGAGTGACATTATTTTACCTTGCTATTACAAGATTAAAAACATTGATACGATTGTTTTCAGGGAAATATTTTTTAGTGTCAATATCATTTGCTGTCATTTGTGTTTTCATGGAAACGCTTCATCCGTTTCCATCCTACGATTTTATTTCTCGTTATGTAAATATGATACTTGGAATGTTTTGTATTGTTGCCTTATGTCGGGACAGAATGGCTTTAGACATTGCTCTCTTTACTTTCATTCTTGCAAGTGCGGTTCAATCAATCTTGATCATCTCCGGAACTGCACCATTAATGCAGAATATAAATGCAGTAGGATTTTCTGATGCTTCGCAAGCGAGGCTAATGGCATTTGAAGAGTTTTATCTTAGGGGAAATTTGAATGACATTTCATATTTCTCCTCTATTGGTTCTATTATCGGAATTATTTGGGCGTATTATGAAAGAGTAGTTTGGAAAAAGTGGTTGCTAATTGCATTGACATTTCCCTCTATACTCGGAGTATTTCTTCCTGCATCCAGAACAGGGGCTGTAATTTTCTTTGCTTCATTTCTTCTCTTTTTGTATAAGTCAAAAATAAAATTTCGAAAATGGATTTTGGCAATTCCTGCTTTGTTGATAATTCTTTCCGTCACAGTACCTGATATGGTGTGGGTTCGACTTGGGTCCTTAGTTAGAATTACAGAATTGCAAGAGGAAGATTCACGTACCAAGGTTTATATCGCTGTGTTGAATAATATTAATCAGTATTTTATATCTGGGGTGGGTTCCGGAAATTATTGGCACGGTTGGGCTGTAAATGCAGGAATAACAAATCGATTTACTACCGATGTTGCCATGGCTGCACATAATGCATTCTTTCAAGTGTGGATCTATTGGGGTTTGCCGGCGCTAATTGCGTTTTTGTATTTGATGTATACATATCGAAATGCAATTATTCAAGATGTAGCAGGTGACAGACGAAGAACTTGTATCTATATTTTTATCATGATCATTCCGATGATCTTCTTATTCTATCATTCATTTTACCACAAATCTTTTTCAATCGGTTTAGGTCTATTGTTAAGTGCGCGATTCTGGAATTTGCTGGATGAAAAAGAAATTATTACATGAGCATTATTCGCCCCGATATCACGGTTGTAATTGGCTCAATGAGAATTGGCGGAGCAGAACGTGCAACTTTGAATTTGATAAATGGTTTGTCAAAAAGTGGATTGAAAGTTGAACTCGTTCTTTTATACAAAGTGGGAAACTTTCTTGATTTAATAGATTCGAATATCAATATCATAAATCTTAATCGACGGAAAGCAAGTCAAGGAATAGGAGCATTTCGAAAATATTTGAAAGAAAACGATCCAAATAAATTATTGGTCATTCAAAATCATATTCAATTGATGGTTTTGATCGCTGTTAAATTATCTTCTTGGAAGGGGAGAATAATTTTAAATGAACAGAGTACATATTCGAAAAACTTAACAGGGGTGAAGGGGAATCTTCAACGAATGCTCAGCAGAATTTTGTTTTCCCGAGCTGATATTATTACTGCTGTTTCTGAAGGCGCAGCAAATGATTTGAAAAGAGAAATTCCAAAATTAGGATCAAAAATTTGTGTTATTCCAAATGCTGTAATTACCGATCATCTTCTTCAAGTAAAAGATAAATCAATTGAGCATCCATTTTTTCACCAAGGCTATCAAATTATTATTTCTGCCGGGAGATTTATTTCAAGTAAGAATTTTGATTTACTGATCAAGGCTTTCTTAGTATATAATAAAGACAAGAAAGCAAAACTCATTCTACTTGGCGATGGCGAAGAAATGCATCACCTCAAACGACTTTCAGCAACTTTAGATCTGAAAGAAGAAATTTCATTTCCCGGTTTTGTTGCTGATCCATGTATTTATTTCTCCAAAGCTGATCTTTTTGTTTTGAGCTCTGACTATGAAGGTTTGCCTGGCGTACTCATTGAAGCATTAGCGTGTGGATGCAAGGTTGTAAGTACTGATTGCGAAAGCGGTCCTGCTGAAATATTGGAAAATGGAAAATTTGGATTGCTTACTCCCGTTGGTGAAGTGGATGCAATGGTAAGAAATATAGAAAAAGCACTTAATTCAACTGTTGATGGAAAATCATTAATGGCAAGAGCAAATGATTTTCATGTTGATAAAGTCGTTCTTGAATATTTGAAATTATTCAAGTCGCTTTCATGAAAAAAAAGATCCTTCTAATCGGTCCCGTTCCTCCTCCTTCCGGCGGCGTAAGTGTTCATGTTGCTAGACTTGCAAGTAAACTTAATCTGTCTGAGGATTTTGAATGTGCTGTCTTTAATGTTGGCCGGTTGCATTTTTATGATCAAAAAAATCAACGACGAAATTTATTATTTGCGTTATTTTATTTTAGCTCCACTAAAATTGTTCATTTGCATATTTCTCATCCGCGAAAATATTTCATAGCTAAAATTGCTAAATTATTAGGAAAGAAAATTGTTTATACTCAACATAATATTCGTGACTATTATACAAGAGCTACTTTGATCTTGCATAAAATTGCTGATGCTGCCATCATCGTTTCGAAAATTCCAAATCTGGTTCATGACAATAAGACAAAATTAATTCCGGCTTACATTCCTGCAGATTCAGTTCTTCCGTTGAATAATAGAATTATAGATCAACTCTCAAAATTTGAAACGAAGATAGTAGCCATTTCAACTCATCCTAAAATAGGGCCTGTAAAAATTGGAGGAAAGGATCTTTACGGATTTGACCTGCTCTTGGAAGCCTATCTAAATTTTCATCGACCTGGTCAATTGTTAGTGCTTGTCGATTCAAATGGGGTCATGAAAAGCGAGTATCAAGAAAAAGTCGAGAGAATAAATAGAAAAGGATTGCCTGTCATTTATTTGACGGAAGAAGTCGATTTTACAGCTCTTTTACCTTTTACGTCAATTTATGTTAGGCCAACAAGATCAGATGGTGATAGCTTGGCGATTCGGGAAGCCCTGAATTTTGGAGTTGGAGTTCTCGCAAGCGATTGCGTTGAAAGGCCTGAAGGTGTTGTTTTATTTAAGGATGGGGACATTACTTCACTTGCTGAAAAAATGGACTTCTTAATTAGTCAGCCTATTATAAGTCCTATTATACAGCATGACTTTTCTCAGGCTGTCATTGATATCTACCGGTCCTTGTGATTATCTTTAATATTTTCGATAAATACTTTTGGAGATTACGGTAATAATTTTATATTTGTAATAGCCGTTTCAGATTATATTGAAAAGGCATTTCGGGGGAAATTGATTACTAATCTGTTTTTGCGTGGATAAAGTCTTCAGACTAGGTCGTACAGTTAGCCATTTCAAAACCGCCCAACTCGGCGCTAAATTTCAGTATCGGTTGGTGAAGTTCTGTTACGACAAACATATTTTTCCAACACTGGTTAAGAAAAACCCTCAAGTTAATTTTGTCGATCTCATTCCTTCTAATTGCAGTAGCTCTGTTTTTAAAGACGGAAGTTTCTCTTTTCTAAATAAAGAAAAAAAGTTTCAATCGGTCATCGATTGGAATTTTGCAGAGTATGGCCAACTGTGGAATATTCGCCTCAACTCACTTGAATACTTAAGTCATTTAGATATTTCAGCAGATATTGGAAAAGTTGTTCTGCTTGATTTTATTAGAGATATAAAACAAAATCGAACGCGATATGATTCACATTGTGCTTCACTTCGCATAATCAATGTGATCAAGTTTTGTTCTAGATATCAGATCGATATCCCTGAAGTAAACGCTTTCGTTTTTTCCCAGGCACTTTATGTGAGAAAAAATTCCGAAGTGCATCTAAGTAATAATCATTTGCTAGAAAATGGTTTTGCAATGTTATTTGCATCCCATTTTTTCGGTCATGAGAAATTATTTCACTACTCGTCGAAGGTTTTATTAAAAGCATTGGACAAACAAATTCTTGCCGACGGGGCACATTTTGAATTGTGTCCGATGTATCATTTGTGGGTAGTGAATCGTTTGCTTGAATGCTTACAGATTCTCAGAAGATCTTCATTCAAAGTGAAATCAGTTCTCGAAGTATTGGAGAAAAAAGTTTCTGCTATGCTGGGTTGGATCATGCAGATGCAATTCGGCAATGGTAGTTTGCCTGCGGTGAACGATAGCTCAGAGGGATATGGACCAAGTATCAACGCAATTTTGAAGATCGCTTCTGATATTGGATTAAAGACTTCAGGATATGCTTTGAAAGAAAGTGGTTTCCGGAAATTCAAGAACAGAAATTTTGAAATGCTTGTTGATGTAAATGGCTTAACTCCGCCTGAAGCGCCCGGACATTCACATGCCGACACGTTCCATTTCATTCTTCATGTCTTCGGTGATCCTTTGATAATTGATACAGGTGTTTCTACCTATGAACCATCAAAATTACGAATGCATGAGCGCTCTACTTTAGCTCACAATACTGTCGTTGTAAATGATCTAAATCAAAGCGAGATCTATGGAATTTTCAGAGCAGGACGAAGGGCGAAAGTAAATCTTGCAAAATGCTCGTCACACGAATTGGAAGCATCTCATAACGGTTATCAGCATCTCGGAATAAAACATACAAGGACTTTTACATTTGAACAAGATAAAATTGTGATCACAGATAAAATTTCCGGAAAATTACCTGAGAAATGTAGTGCTTATCTGCACATCGATAAAAAGAATCGTTTAGTTAAAAAAGAAAATGAACTCATTTCAAAATTTGTAAATATTCAATTCAGTAATTCTTCTAACATTGAAGTCAAAGAAAATTATTATGCAGTCGCCTTCGGAAAACAACTCCCTTGTTATGTTGTTAAGATAGATTTTTCGGGGGAGCTGGTGACGACGATTCGGCTGAATAAATAATGTTAATACTTTATAGTTTCGTATTATTTAGAAATATCAAAAACCACTATCTTCGTTTTTTATGCCGAGGAAAAAAATAACCATAATCACCCCACATTTTGCACCTGAAAATACTGCTGCATCACACCGTATGGAAAGTGCCGCACGTACGCTATCGGCGAGCTTTGAGGTGAATGTTTTTACTCTAACAGAAAGAGGAAAGAAGGCTAGAGCAACAACGGAGCAGTGGAATGATGATCTTAAAGTTCATTATTTATATCTGCCCAGTTATCCAAAAAATATATTTTTGATTCGTGCTTTTTACGAGTGGTGGTATTCGCGCAAACTTGTGAAGTTTTCTAATTCGGTGAAATCGGACTTGGTTTTGTTCACTTCGCCGTTTATGTTTTTGTTGAATGCAGTTGCAAATTTATCAGACTGCAAAAATAAAGTCGCCGATATTCGTGATTTAGTGTGGCATTATTTGTCAGAGAAAAACTTTGTACGAAGAGCATTAAAGCGAATTGTAACTCGCAAAGTTCACTCTTCGTTCGCAAAATTTAATGCAATAACGGTTACGAATTTATTCGAGAAAGAATGGTTAATAAAGAATGCAAATCTTGATCCCGCCAAAATTGAAGTAATACCTAATGGTCTATCGGAAGATAAATTCCGTTTCCTTCAGACAATTCGTTACTCAAAGCCGCAAAAAGATTTTGTGATTTCTTACATAGGAAATATCGGTTCAGCGCAAGTTTTTATTCCACTCATTGAAGCAGTGCGAAATAAAGAAGGTGTCAAACTAAATTTGATCGGTGACGGAAATGAACGGGAAAACATCCAACGTTATTTATTGGAAGAAGATGTCAGAAATGTTTTTGTTCCCGGAAAATTGCGTTGGGCTCGGATCATTCCATATTATCAAAGTTCCTCAATTCTGTATAGTGGACTAAAAGCTGAATTTGATACAGCAGTTCCTTCGAAAATCTATGAATATTTGTCAACCGGATTGCCAATCCTTTTTCTTGGCAAAGGTGCTACTAAATCTTTGCTCGATAATTTTGACAATATTTATTCACTGGAAGATTATTCTCAGGAAGCTTTAGAAAAGGCAATTGCGAAAATACGTTACGATAAACCTGTCAATTCACTTCCAAATACATTAGCAATTGGAGAAAATTTTATTCGTGAAAGGATCAGTCAGAATTTTGTTGAACTAATTGCCGGACTTTTGAATGAGAAGAATACAGGAATTTTTTTTGTTGAAGATATTTTAATGAAAAATGAAAAATGAAGAATGAAGAATGAAAAATGGCGCGAATAAAGAGTTGTCGCATTTTTCATTTTACCTCACTTCATTTCGCTTCATTTCACTTCATTTCACTTCATTACTTTTCAACTCCGTAGCCAATTATTCTTATGTGCCATCGAAATAACTTGCGCACGAGAATTGACATGAAGTTTGTTGTAAATATTTGCTATATGTTTTCTTACAGTCAATGTGCTTATATTGGTGATTTCTCCAATTCGTTTAGCATCATAACCATTGATCATATGCTGCAGCATTTCATATTCACGGTCCGTTAAAAGATTTTCAATTTCTGATTTTTGAGTCGTAGGTACTTCATTTTTTTTGTCGCCTAGAAGTCGTAGTGTCTTTCTTGCAATTGCCGGACTCATAGGCGCACCACCATATTCAAGCACTTCTTCAATCGCTTCTCTTATTGTGAAATAATTTTCATGCTTTAATAAATATCCTGATGCTCCGGCACGAATCGCTTCGAAGATATTCTCATTGTCTTCAAAGACTGTGAGTATAATGAAATGTATTTCAGGATAGATCGATTTTGCAATGGTAATAGTATCAATGCCATTCATCTCCGGCATTTGAATATCCATGAACACAACTTTTGGTAAAAGTAGATTATCCAATTGTTTCAGCTGTTCCAGAAAATCATGTCCGTTCATAGCCGTTACTACAACTTCTAACTCCGGATATTGCCCAACCTTTTCCATAAACGTGTTGCGATTAACACGGTTATCTTCAGTTAGTCCTATTTTTATTTTTTCAGTTGCTGATTTCACTTTTCAAATTTGCTTAACAAAATTAGAAATTGATATACTCAATTTGTAGTACTGCCTTCTAAATTGATTTTTGTCCCTGAGTTGATTTTACTATCAATTTTTAATTTCCAAGAACTCTCCACTACTCGGTGAAGTATATTTTCTAAGCCGCTTCCTTTGATATAATTAGTCGTATCGAATCCTTTTCCATTATCTATGATCTCTATTTTCCATTCTTTGTCGGAATAAAAATTGATAGTGATCTCCGTTGATTCACCATGTTTTAATGAATTCGTTACACATTCTTTCATTATCAAAAACAGATGGAGCATTTTGGAAGGTGAAAAGATCAAATCTGTTTTGATGTTCTCGTTGAAATAATATTTTATTCCCGGATAATTTTTCATTAACCGTTGCATCCAGATTTTAAATCGATCGCATAAACTCGTGAATGGTAATTGTTCGTTCTTTAATACCCAAATTGTATCACTTAATTGTGTTACCATATTCTGTGCATTTTCTTCTAGCTGAACGATCGTTGTAGCAGAGCGATTCGGATTTTCTTTTATCGATTTTGAATTGGATGAAATAGCAGCCGCATACGAGCCAAGATTGTCATGGAGATCGGCTGCAATTCTTTTTCGTTCTGCTTCTTCTGCTTTTATTATAGCTTCTCTAGAAAGTATCTTTTCTTCCTGTAATAGTTTTTCAAGTTTAATTTTTTGTACGTGCTGGTAATTACGATAAAATAAAATTATCAGTAAGCTGACGAGAACAAAAAGTATCGAGCTTCCGATCAGATAGTAATTGTTCCGTTCAATTTTTATTTTTTGTTGAAGAATTATATTTTCCTTTTTTCTGAACCTCGTATCTGGTTTGTAAAACTGCAATTGCATCTTCTGAATTTTCTTGATAGAGTGTGTCTTTCAGGTCAATTATTTTCGAAAGCGCCTCAGCATATTCTGTTTGTTTGCCTGCGATCCGATAATTCTCTGCCAGTATTTGATATAGGAAAATCAACTTGGAAGTATTCTTTGTTTTTCGTGCAAGTTCAATTCCTTTCAATGAGATAGGAATTCCTTTGATTGGCATATTTTGCGATGCATAATATCTCGCTAAAGTTCCCATGTCAGAAATTATATAAAATGGATCACCAATTTTCTCTCTGACTGCAAGTGCTTCATTCATGTCAGCTTCTGCATTTGCAAAATTATTGAGAGCTAAATATGAATTGGAACGAATATTCAATGAATTGCAAATTGCTGCTAAATTCTCCCCTCGTTTTGCAAAAAGCAATGATTTGTTCACAAAGTATAATGCAGAATCATATCGTGTCAAATTATTATAACAGGAAGCATTATTAGAAAATAAAGCCGGAACTTTTTCTAGAAGTTGTTCGTTTGTTGTTAAGTTCAATCCTTTAGTTAGCCATATTGTTGCGTCAGTATATTTTTCAATTTCCATATTTGCCCACCCTAAAAAAGTATAGGCTTTTAAAATGTATAAAGTGTCTTTTTCGCTCTCAGCCGATTTCAAAAGTTCGAAACAACTTTCAATCGCATTCTTGTTTTCATTATTTCTTATTAACGCTCCACACTTGTGACTTAAAATTTCCAGATAAATTGTTTTTGGAAGTGTCGATGGAAGGTTGGCTAATAAACTATCATAATTAGCGACTGCTTTTTCGTTATCATTAGTTTTAGTTAGATAAATTGAATAGTAATCAGCAATTCTGAATTCTTGTTCTAATTTTTTTGGCTCTGAATTTTTTGCTAACGAATAGTAATAATATAGTGTATCAGAGGAGAAGGAATAATGTTGCTCACACATTTTTAGCAATAGATCCAATCTTTTGTTATTGTCATTATTGCTAAGAATTGCTGAACGCAACTCATCGATACGAGATGTCTGTGAAATAGCTGTCAATGTTTGAAAAGCTGAACAGAAGATGAGAAGTAGTCTTAAAACGCTTTTATGCATAGTGACGGCAATTTTCATAAATATTCTGCAAGTTTGACATAATACAAATTGAGTATTGTTGGTGATAGAGAGTTATTGCATATTTGAGTCAGATGATTTTTGTTCAATAAGTGAAAATCTGAACACCCACACGCAGGCTTATTTGAACCCATGACTCGTATCTCGGTTCAATGTAGGAACAACTTTTTAAGAAAGGAGTTGTTCCTACCGGATACGGTCTTTTTTATCTGAAAAAAAAGCAGTAATCTTGCCTCCCGGTTTAGGGCAATGGAACAAAAATCCTTAAGTATTTCCGGTTCTGTGAACTTTTCAACACGCATTCAGGACTATATTCAGCTGACGAAATTCAGATTGTCGAGCCTTGTCGTTTTTTCTGCGGCAATGGGCTATATAATCGCTATGGGTAGTTCGTTCAATGGCCAAACACTCTTTCTCCTTTGTGTCGGCGGATTTCTTGTTACCGGATCATCCAATGCCTTCAATCAAATTATTGAAAAAGACCTCGACAAATTAATGGTCAGGACTGCTAATCGTCCTTTGCCAACAGGTAGAATGATGGTCGGGGAAGCTTATGCTGCAGCTATCTCTATGGGAATCAGTGGTGTTCTTATTCTTTGGGTCGGAATCAATCCGCTTTGTGGAATACTAAGCTTGCTTTCATTGTTGCTTTATACATTGGTATATACTCCGTCTAAACGAATCACACCTTTTTCGGTTTTAATTGGAGCATTCCCCGGTGCATTTCCACCTTTACTTGGTTGGGTTGCCGGAAGAAATGAAATCGGAATGGAAGCCTTGCTTTTATATGCAATTCAATTTATTTGGCAATTCCCGCATTTCTGGGCAATTGCTTGGGTCTTGCATGATGATTATGAAAAAGCAGGATTTAAGATGCTGCCAACCGGACAAGGAAGAACAAAAGGTGCTGCATTTCAAACATTAGTCTATTCAATTTGTCTTATACCATTAGCGGTAATGCCTGTGGTATTCGGATTTACAGGGATTATAGCAACCATTTTAATGGTGATTACAGGAATGCTTTTCACCCTTCAGGCACTACGACTTTTCAATAATTGTGATTTGAAATCTGCGCAACGTCTGATGTTCGGTTCATTCATTTATCTACCTGTAATTCAGATAATTTGGATGATAAATAAGTTATTATAAATTGATTATGGCAGAAGAAATACAACTGAATGAACCTTCAGAAATTGAAATAAAAAGAAAAGCACTGCGCGCTCTTTTATGGTTTGGGATAGTGAGTATTGTGATGTTATTCGCAGGACTTACATCGGCATACATCGTTCGACAAGGAGAAGGTAAGTGGGTGGAGTTTTCAATTCCTTCCATGTTCAGCATCAGTACTTTAATAATACTATTGAGCAGTGTTTCCATGCAATGGTCTTTGAACTCTGCAAAAAAGGGTAACAAAACACAAATTCGTACCAGCTTGCTTATCACATTGTTACTTGGATTCGGATTTATGTTTACGCAGTACTTAGCATGGGCTGATCTGTATCAAAATGGGATTGTCTTGACCGGTACAGTGAGTGATATTAAAACGAACTTTAATTATATCCCCTCAGGAAAAGAAACCCTTGCTGAGGCAGGCGGAGTAGGGAACGTAGCGGGATCATTTTTATATGTGATCACTGGTTTACACGTTCTTCACTTATTGGGCGGTATAATCTCATTAATTATTGTATTTTCGCGCGCAACGAAAGACAAATACACGACAGAAAATCACAACGGCTTAAGTATGTGTGCGGTTTACTGGCATTTCCTTGATGGATTATGGGTGTATTTATTTTTCTTTTTACTTTACATCCGCTAATAGTAACAACATTAGAAAATAACGTATAAAACCACAATAAAACCAACACGAATTTCATGTCAAACCATTCTACAGCAGCATCTCCTTCTACCTCAGTTTGGGGCGGTGATGTTTCTCCGTTTAAGGTAAGTTGGGGAAAGTTATACATGTGGATATTCCTTGTATCCGATGCATTTACATTCTCAAGTTTACTAATTGCTTATGGTGCGATGCGCCATCGTTTCACAGATATCTGGCCACTACCAAATGAAGTGTTTACTCACTTCCCATTTGTTCATGGTCATATGCCTTTAGCTTATGTCGGATTGATGACGTTCATCCTCATCATGTCGTCAGTAACAATGGTACTTGCCGTTGATGCCGGACATAAACTTCAAAAGAAAGCAGTTGAAAAGTGGTTAGTACTAACGATCATTGGTGGTTTTATGTTCCTTGGCTCTCAAGCTTGGGAGTGGTTTCACTTCATCGAAGGTTCTGAAAAAGGTGCTTATGTTTTAGCAGACGGTCGTTTCGCAAGAACCGATGATCTTGAACCCGGCGTTTTGAAATTCCGTGATGGAACAAAAGCAGAAGGTGCTGAAGCAACTGAAATGATTTCAACAGCAAGAAAAAATATTGTTGGAGCAAATCTTGAGGAGAATGAATATGGAAACACTCCATTATTCGCAAACTTCTTCTTCTTCATTACAGGTTTCCACGGATTCCACGTATTCTCAGGAGTACTGATCAATATCATTACATTGACTTTAGTTTCTCAAGGATTCAATGAACGTAAAAAAGATTATGAACTAGTCGAAAAAGTTGGTCTCTACTGGCATTTTGTCGATCTGGTTTGGGTATTCGTCTTTACATTCTTCTACCTCGTTTAATTCATTCAAAAAAAGATTTCTATGTCAGCAAATCACGAACAAGCTCACGCTGTTGACCATGGTCACGAAGGCGGATTAAATACTAAAATGATCTGGAAAGTATTCTGGATCCTACTTGCAATAACAATTTTTGAAGTTGCAATTTCTTTTACAGGAATTTCGAAAGACGTTTTACTTGTAACATTCATCGCCCTTACAATTGTAAAAGCATACTTCATTGTTGGTTATTTCATGCATTTAAAATTTGAAGCAGTACCAATGAAATGGTCGTTGCTTTTACCATTTATTCTTATTGTGTATCTTATTTTCATAGCAATCTATGAAGGTATTGCAATAGGGCACAATCCTTATTAATTCGAAAATGAAAAATCAGTTCTGGAAAAGATTAATTATTCCATTCGTGATTTTGCTTTTTCCGGTAATGTTATGGCTGGTATTAGTTACCGGCCATAATCATTTTAAAACATTACCAATTCTTGGACCCATTCAAGTGAGTGCTTCAGGTGATACAACATATCACAGCATTCCTGAATTTTCTTTCACCAATCAAAATGGTGAAACGGTTGGTTCTAAAGATGCAGAAAATCAAATCTACGTTGCCAATTTTTTCTTTTCAACTTGCAAAACTGTTTGTCCGAAAATGAACGAACAAATGGGCAAGGTCCAATATGCATTCAAAGAGAATAAAAGCATTCACATTTTTTCATTCACTGTCGATCCGGAAACAGATTCTGTTCCTGTGCTTGCAGCGTATGCTGAAAAAATGAAAGCGGATAATTCGAAATGGTGGTTTCTTACGGGTGATAAAGAAAAGATCTACACACTGGCAAGAGAAGGATTCATGGTTCCTGCCGCTCAAAGAACAAAGGAAGAAGACTTTTTTCATTCGCAGGATATGATCTTAATCGACAAACAAAAACACATCCGAGGTGTTTATGATGGAACAGAACCGAATGAAGTTGATTCACTCATCGATCACATGAAACTGCTTCTCGAAGAATATAGATTAAAAAAATAATTCATTTTACTGTGGCTACTCTAATTGCAAAAGATTCTTTTTATAAACGATTGATTTATGTAATTTCAGTTGTTGTGTTCTTGCTAGTGCTTATACTTTCAAGGCTTCCGAAACAAGAAGAGATTCCTTCATGGGTTTCAGTTTTACCAAAGTTGAATGCATTTCTGAATGGCGGAACAACTATTCTGCTTCTGTTTTCTTTGTATTTCATCAAACGGAAAAATATTCCAATGCATCGCAGATTGAATATCACTGCATGTGCACTATCAACTGTATTCCTTTTGTCGTATGTCACTTTCCACTCTTTTGGAGTAGAAACGAAGTTCCCGGTCGACAACCCAATGCGCCCGGTTTACCTGACAATTCTCACTACACATATTATCCTTGCAGCAGTTGTTTTACCTTTGGTATTACTATCTTTGTACCGCGGATTAACGAACCAAGTCAGCAGCCATAAAAAGATCACTCGTTGGTCTTATCCGATTTGGTTGTATGTTACAATAACCGGAGTGATCGTTTATCTGATGATCTCGCCGTACTACCAATTCTGATCTTCAATTGAAATGAAAAAATTCATCGTCGTCCTTTTACTTGCTATCACTTCTTTTTCCGTTGACACAAACGCACAATGTGCCATGTGTCGACGTGTTGCTGAAAGCAGTCATGATGCACATGAAAATAAAGTTGGGCGTGGTCTGAATAGCGGGATCATGTATCTTCTTGCAATACCTTATGTATTAGCCGGAATTGGAATATATGCATATGTGAAAAAGAGAAAGAGTTAACTTAGATAGCTTAGTATTTTACCTGTTTTGATTTTTTGCCCTTTTAAATCATTTTTATTTAGAACAAAAGAAGTTTAATGACGTAAAAGTTTATCTGGAAATTCTGCGTCCAGTTTATTATTATGTGATTGACTATGAAAAAAAGCGAACAAAACATACCCCTTCCTTTACCTGAGAATGAAAACGAAAGGTTGAATGCATTGGTTGAGTATAATATTCTCGATACTATTTCTCAAGAGCAGTTTGATCGATTAACAAAGCTTGCCTCCATTATTTGTGAAACTCCGATTGCTTTAATTAGTCTGATTGACAAAGACAGACAATGGTTTAAATCAAGTATTGGACTTGATATTAAGGAAACATCCAGAGAAGTTTCATTTTGTCAATATACAATAATAGGTAATCAACAATTTGAAGTGTTTGATGCTAAAAATGATATTCGATTTGCTCAAAATCCACTGGTTACTGGTAAGCCTGATATCAGATTTTATGCCGGTTACCCATTAATTGATCCAAAAGGTTATGCATTGGGTACATTATGTGTAATTGATACTGTGCCGAAAGTATTGACTCTTAATCAAAGTCTTGCTCTGAAAACTTTAGCTGAAGACATCATGCTTCAAATTGAAAGCGTTAAGAAAAATGAAGACAAAAGAAAATTTGAAAAACTATTCTCAATATCAATTGACCTGATTTCAATTTTAGGTACAGATGGTTTTTTTAAAAAAATAAATCCTGCTTTTTCGAATTTGTTTGGTTGGACAAATGAAGAACTTCTTAAAAAACAGTACTGGGATTTTTTTCATCCGGATGACGTAGAAAAAACAAAGGTTGAATTTGAAAAAATGTCAGGTGGAATAAAAACTTCAACTTGTCTGAACCGATTTCTTGATTCAAAAGGTAATTTCATTTGGATCCAATGGAAATTCAATCTGGATGAAGAAACAAAAGATTTTTATGCAATTGGCCGTGATATAAGTAAAGAAATGGTTAATGACAAAGTTTTAAAAGATGCGAAGATTGAAGCCGATCGCTTGAGAAATGTTCAGGAAGAAAAATCAAAGCAATTAAACGAAGCTCAGAGGATCGCTCATGTTGGAAGTTGGCAATGGGATATTGAAACAGGAAAAGAAGTATGGTCTGATGAGCAGTTTAGAATATTTGGTTTTGAACCGGGTGAAAGTGAAGCTACTTATGAATTATTTTCAAAATGTTTACATTCTGAGGATCATGATAAAGTAATGCAAGATGTAGCAAAAGCTATTGAAGAAAAGAAAGATTTTAATTCAGAGTATAGAATAGTAACAAAAAATGGTGCAATTCGCAATATAGAGGCACGGGCAGAAACTATCGTTAATCCGGAAGGTAAGGTTGTAAAAATGCGAGGAACCGTTCGTGATGTAACTGAGAAAAAAATTGCAGAAGACAAGATCAAAGAAAGTCAGGATCGATTCTTCAGGATCTTCGAAAAGAATCCTGTAGCGATGTCCCTGTCGAATCTTGAAACTTCAAAACTTGAATTTGTAAATGATGTTTTTCTGAATTCTTTAAATTACAACAGGGATGAAATTATTGGTAAGACTTCCGAAGAATTAAACATAATGACTCCTGAAGAAAGAGAGCGGATCATTTCAAAATTAAGTTCTAAAGGTGCTGTTAGGAGTGAAGCAGGAATGGTTACAAAAAAAAATGGCGAGCAATTATGGGTTCTTATGTCGTTGGAAATAATTGAAATTAATGGTAAAAAATATATCCTGTCTTCACTGCATGATATTGCTCAATTAAAGGAAGTAGAGAAGAATCTGGAACTGGCAAAGGCCCATGCGGAAGAGTCTAATAAGTTAAAGGATGTTTTTTTATCAAATATGAGTCATGAGATCCGTACACCATTGAATTCAATTGTTGGATTTACTTCATTACTTAAAAATTCTGCTCTCAGTAAAGATCAGGTTGAATATGTTTCTAATATTAATACAGCTTCTGAAAACCTACTTTCAATTTTAAATGATATTCTGGATTTTTCAAAAATGGAAAGCGGAATGATCACAATAGAAAATACGATTGTAGATTTGCCCGACTTGCTGGATTCTGTTTTTGCTATAGCCAAAGGTTTAAGTCATAAAAAACGTATTGAAGTATCTTTAGAAATTGATCCAAAATTGCCCCTATTTGTTGTGTCTGATCCAACGAGAGTTTCTCAAATATTGATAAATTTAGTTAGTAATGCAATTAAATTTACAGAGCGAGGTGCCGTTACTATACGCGCAATAGTGAGTAGAAGTGAAACTGAAAAATGCATGATAAAATTCAGTGTGTTAGACACCGGAATTGGAATTGAAAAAGCGAGCCAGGAATCTATTTTTGAAAGATTTAAACAGCAATATTCAAGTACTACTAGAAAATATGGAGGAACTGGATTAGGATTAAGTATTGTTAAAAATCTTGTTGGCCTTCTGGGAGGTGAAATTTTTGTTGAAAGTGAAGCAGGAAAAGGTTCTGACTTTTTCGTATTCTTACCATTTACTCTGTGTAATAAAAATGAAGTTGAATTATATTTAAATGAAAGAAACGATTCGGTAATTATTACTGAGAACCAATCAGAAAGATTGAAGATATTATTGGTTGAAGATAATAGAATGAATCAGAGATACGGGAGAATTTTATTAAATGAAATGGGCCACGATTGTTCAATTGCAATAAATGGTTTACAAGCGTTAGATAAAGTAAAATCAGAAAAATTTGATTTGATATTAATGGATATTCAAATGCCCGTAATGGATGGATATGAAGCAACAGAATTCATAAGAAAACAACTTCAATTATCCACACCTATTATTGCAATTACAGCCAATGCGCTTGCGGGCGAGCAAAGAAAGTGCTTGAATGCGGGAATGAACGGATATTTGTCGAAGCCATTTTCTCCGGAGAAATTGCAGAAAACTATCTACGAAGTCAAGACAAATAGATCCGGGTTGGCAAATGGAAACCTACCCATAAAAAGAAATTTATCAAGTTCGGGCAAAGATAAAATGCTTGATATCCAATTTCTTTTTTCTCAAGTAAATGGAAAAGCAGAGGGTGTTATTGAGCTTATTGAAATATTTAAAGCTGATAATCCAATAGCATTGGAAGATCTGAAAATAGCAATTCTTAAGGAAGACTATGATACTATTTCTAAGCTCGCTCATGGTCTAGTTTCAAGTTTTTCGATATTGGGAATTCAATCTGCTATTGAGATATTAAAATCCATTGAAATTAATTCTGATAGTTTAAAGCAAATTGAAGAAATCGGATTTTTATTTAGAAAATTTGAACAAATTTGTTTAACTTTAGAAAACGAAATGATTGATTTAATTATTACTAAAGATTCGGGTTTAGCTCACTAAAAATCGGATGATAATGATGAATTGTTTAATAATTGATGATAACAAAATGGCTCGGACTGTGCTTAGGCATCAGATCAATGAGATAGATTATCTTAAATTGGTAGGAGAGTGTGAGGATGTGTTTCAGGCAAATGCTATTTTAATTAAGGAGAAAATCGATTTGCTTTTTCTTGATATTCAAATGCCTCGCATCTCAGGAATCGATTTCCTGAGAAATCTCATCTTTAGACCTTTGGTTATTCTCATCACATCAAGACCGGAATACGCTTTAGAAGCATATGAATATAATGTAGTCGATTATATCCTTAAACCTGTGAAAGAGGAACGATTGTTAAAGGCGGTTTCAAGAGCAAAGGATTTTTTTGAAAGTAATCAAAAGTCGGTCTTGGCTTCCAAAGACTTTTTTTTCGTCAAGGAGAAAGGGGTATCTGCAAAAATATATATCAATGATATTCTTTTTGTCCAGGCAATGGGCGATTACGTTCAAATTAATACACCGTCGAAAATTTTTACTTTGCATTCTACTTTAACTTCCATCGAAAAAGAATTGCCGGCTGATCGTTTTATGAGGGTCCATAGATCTTATATAGTTGCACTTGATAAAATAGATACAATTGAAGATGGGAGTGCTTATATCTACCAAACCAATATTCCAATCAGTGATGCACAAAGAAGTATTCTTATGGGCCGGCTGAAGATTCTATAGTATTCATCGACATTTTTTCCCTTTTCAGCGGTACTTCAAAGTCGTTCAACGAAATTCTGATAGCATAGCGAATTCCTGCTATACATTTGCCTTTTAAACAAGGTGATGCAGAGAATGGAAGTTAACGAATTGTCAATTGGCTGGCCAAATCTTTTAGAGTTCTTTTTTACAGAAGGCAGAATTGCAATTTTAGTTTGTTGTTGTATAATTGGTTTCAGTATGCTTGCATACGGCCAGTCGGCTCAGACTAAAGGTGGTTCGCTATTCGCAAATGTCGCAATAAGTGGTTCAGTTACTTCCTGGGTAAATTCCAATAATGCTGTTTCATCAAATGACGTTTACGCTACGCCAGTTTCAAGTATGTCAAGTTCGGGTAATTATTCGGATTACCTTGTGGTTTCAAATTTCAATTTTTCAATTCCTTCGGGAAGCATTATTTCCGGAATTGTAGTTTCTGTCGAGAAATCAGATGGAAACGGCAAATCAAAAGATTCAAAAGTTAGAATAGTGAAAAGTGGTTTAATAGGAAGTACGGATAAGTCGCAGAACGCTGCGTGGAGTTCTGCCGACGCCGTACAGATGTATGGAAGTAGTTCCGATTTGTGGGGTCAGGTGTGGTCGGTTGCAGATGTAAATTCAAGTAATTTTGGTTTTGCCTTCTCCGCTCAAAGAACCGGCGGTGGAGCACAAGCAACGCTGGCAAAAGTGGATGAAATCTCAATCACTGTATATTATTCTAATCCTTTGCCAATTGAATTAACTGAATTTACAGGAGAATGCAGAGCTAAGTCTATTGAACTTACTTGGCAAACAGCAAGTGAAGTAAATAATGATTATTTCACAATAGAAAAATCTGTTGATGGAATAAATTATAAAAATTTAATGAGCATTCCAGGAATTGGAAATTCAACGATACAACAAAATTATACATTCACCGATCAGGAAGTGTTACCCGGTACTGTATTTTACAGGCTTAGCCAAACCGATTTTGATGGTGTTTCAGAGATTTTTGAACCTATTGCTGTCAGGTCTTGTGAGAATACCGATTTTCCAAAGACGGGATTGATAACTTATTCGAAAGTGGAAAATTCGCTTTCAGTTGACTATTTTTGTGAATCTAAATCGATTTCCTTCTTTCAAATTTACAATATTAATGGGCAACTCATCTATTCAGAGCACATTGAAAGTGAAGCTGGATTCAATAAGTGGGTAGTGAATCAGATTAATCTAAATTTAACAGGAACCTTTTTAATAAAGATGGATCAAGGAGGCGTTAAAACAGAAGTAATTAAGGCGTTTTGGTCTAAAAATTAGTTTGAAATTGTCAAAGATTCGAAGCATTTCGGAACGAAGTAAGCTTCGACTTTTGAATTCTGATTTTCCTCTTTGACCCTTTACCTTTGACCCCATTCGGATTTTCCCTATTTTTGCCGAATGTTATACAATAAGTACGATAAGGAAATTTTGAGAAAAAAGCTCATGGCCGAGGACTTCCCACGAACCACGCTTTCTTTCTATCGTTATGTGATTTTGAGTGATGTGAATGGAATGCGGGATGTGCTTTACAAAGAATTTGATGCACTTCAAGTTTTTGGTCGCATCTATGTTGCCCATGAAGGTATCAATGCTCAGCTTTCTTTACCAACATATCATTTCGAAAAATTTGTTGATCAACTTTATTCTCATCCTGAATTTGCAAACGTCGACTTAAAGATCGCTGTCGAAGACGATGGCAAATCATTTTACAAACTCATTGTAAGAGTTAGAAGTAAGATCGTTGCCGATGGTCTAGCTGATGATGCCTTCGATGTTACAAATGTTGGAAAGCATCTCAATGCAAAACAATTCAATGAAGCAATGCAGCATCCGGAAACGATCGTTGTAGATCTTCGCAATCATTACGAAAGCGAAGTCGGACATTTCAAAGGAGCAATTCTCCCTGATGCCGATACGTTTCGTGATGAACTTCCAATGGTTGTCAATCTATTGAAAGATCAAAAAGATAAAAAAATTCTTCTTTATTGCACTGGTGGAATTCGTTGTGAAAAAGCAAGCGCATACTTGAAGCATGAAGGCTTTGAAGATGTGAATCAATTGAACGGTGGGATCATTCACTATGCACGTCAAGTAAAAGCTGAAGGACTTGAATCTAATTTCATCGGAAAAAATTTCGTGTTCGATGATCGTATGGGAGAAAGAATCACTGATGAAATCATCAGCGCTTGTCATCAATGCGGAGAGCCTTGCGATAACCACGTGAATTGTGCAAACGATGATTGTCATTTGCTATTTATTCAGTGTGATAAATGCGCAGAAAAAATGAACGGTTGTTGTACTCCCGTTTGCAAAGATATTTCTTTATTGCCAATAGAAGATCAACGCGAACTTAGAAAAGGAAGAGTAAAAGAAAATGCACATTCTGTTTATAAGAGCAGATTACGTCCTAACTTGCGCCAGTACTTAGATCAGAATAATATCAGTCTTTAATTTTCACTTTCAAAATAATCTCGAATGAAAAAAACGCTACTCCCAATTTTTGTCTTCTTGTCTTTTGTTTTTCTAAACTTAAATGTTAAAGGTCAAACAATTTTGTATACGGAAGACTTTTCGTTAAGAGCCCTTCCTTCAGGTTGGACCAATGACAGCTTAGGTTTAGCTTGTCTAAACGTTTGGTTATTCGATGACCCGTATCTAAGAGCTCCTTCAGGCGGAGCATTTGATGCTGATTTTGCGATCTTCGATAGCGATGAAGGAAGTGATAATGACAGTATTGACGAATTAGCATCTTTGACTACGGCAGACATTAGTATTGCTGCTGCAATCGGTGCTGTTTATCTTGAACTCGACGAACAATACCGTGCTTTATTAGGCCCTGGCCAAGAAGGATCATCAAGAAGAATTGAATATTCTACGGATGCAGGTTTAACTTGGACAAGCGCAGTTTACGATTCAATGGACTTTGGTTATCCAACTCCAATTCATGCACAATACGCATTGAATACTGCCGGTGCTGCAAATGTTCGTTTTCGTTTTACATGGACAGGTACTTGGGATTGGTGGTGGGCTATCGATAATGTTCAAATTGTTGATTACCCTGTTACTTGTGCTTCCGCACCGAATGCCGGAGCAGCTAGTTCATCTTTTGTAACTGCATGCGCTTTCAACAACATCGATCTTTATCTGACAGGTGCTGATAGTTCAACGGGATTTACTTACCAATGGCAAGTGTCATTCGACAGTGTAACATGGGTAGATATCGCTGGCGCAACTTCATCTTCTTGCTTTGTTTCAGGACAAAGTCAGACTTCATTCTATCAATGTCTCGTTACATGTAATGGATTCACAGGAGTATCTGCAATTGTTCCAATAGGACAAAATGCTCCACTTGATTGTTATTGTATTCCACAATATACTAGTGGTTGCGATGCATTGGCGAAAGTTGCGGTGAACACGCTTTCAAATTTGAGTGTAGATTGTAATGGTATTTTCCCTGAAAACTATACTCTATGGCCTGATACAGGAAGCTTAACGACAGACCTTGGTACTGGTGATTATTATGATGTAACAATTGCTTCAGGTCCGGGTTCAGGTTTACATGGTGCAGGTATCTGGTTTGATTTCAACGCTGATGGTGACTTCCAAGATGCCGGTGAATACACTCATGTTAGTGACACGATTCCGGAACTATCAGGTGATTTTGTAACTAATATCAATATTCCCGTTAGCGCTCTCTTAGGCCCAACAAGAATGCGTGTTCGTTATATCTATAGTACACTAGTTACTTCTACTGACGATTGCTCAACGAATGGTTTTGGCGAGACAGAAGACTATACTGTAAATGTTGTCTTAGGAACCGGTTTAAAAAACAATCCTCTTCAATCAATCAAAGTTTATCCAGTTCCTGCTCACGACAGAATTTTTATCCAGTCGCCAGTTCAGGGAGCTATGCAAATTACTTTACTTGATCAAACAGGTCGTGTTTGTAGAAGCATTCATTCTACTACAAATTCATTGGAAGTAAATACTTCTGATCTTGCATCTGGGATCTATTTCATCAAATTTGATACTGATAACAATACGATCACAAGGAAAATTGTAATTAATTAAGGGTAATTTGCAGATCGAACCGATCTGTTTATTACTTTTGCATATCGTTCTTTTAAAAAATATTACTTCGCTCTCGGGCGGAGGCGCTTATCAAGAAAGGTGGAGGGATTGCGCCCTATGAAACCTTGGCAACCCTTATTTG
>JANOBV010000128.1:0-4273 GCA_031411835.1 Bacteroidota bacterium
CGGGAGGTTTGCGAGGGATTTCTCCCGCAGATTTCGCAGATAAATTCGCAGATAAGGTCGCAGATCTTGAATTACACATTGAAAATTTAGTTATTAAATAGTTCATTATTTTTTTAATAACTCCTCTAATTCATTATGAAAACAACATAAGAATACCGTATTTTGGTAACATGAATAAAATTCTATTCACCCTTTTTGTGGGTGTCTTTATTGGCAAAATTTCTGCACAAGATGTATTGTTTCCGTTGAATCGCGATATGAATACTCGTATTGAATCTTTTATCAATGCCGACACAACAGGATTTCATTCTTCTGTTAAACCGTATTTAATTCCTGAACTAAGAAAAGCTGTTCCTGTTGATTCCGTTTTTAGTCCGATTGTAAAAGAAAGTAAGTTTACTAAAACTTGGGTTGGAAGAAAATTATTCAAAGAACATTTGTTGTATGTCAATGAAGATGATATTGTTCTTTCTGTCGATCCGGTTTTTAATTTGCAATACGGAAAAGAGCAAGAATCAAATCCGAGTTACTTTGTAAATACGCGAGGAGTTTTAGTGCAAGGAAATGTGAAAGACAAATTTTATTTCTATACTGGCTTTCGTGAAAATCAAGCTCGTTATGTTCCGTATATCGACAGCACTGTTCATGCAACAAATGTTGTTCCCGGACAAGGAATTGTAAAGTATAATCCTGATAATGTATTTGATTTTAGTCAATCAACTGGTGGCATCGGTTATCTATTAAACAAACATTTTGATTTCTTGCTTGCGCAAGACAAAAATTTTATCGGCGACGGTTATCGCTCGCTTTTGCTTTCAGATAATTCTTACAGTTATCCTTTTCTTCGTATCAATATGACATTCTGGAAATTCAGATATACTGTTTTATACGCTGTGTATCGTGATCTTCAAAGTTCTCCGGATCCGAATGTTGGTTATTTGAAAAAGTATAATACTCTTCATAATTTGGATTTGAATATCGGCAGGAAAAATAAACTAACAGTTAGTATTTTTGAAACGGTAATGTGGGCGCCTGCTGCTTCACGGGGCTATGAATTGGCTTATTTGAATCCATTATTATTTATTCGTCCTGTTGAAAATTCATTAGGTTCTCCCGACAATGTTTTGCTTGCGTCAAATGTTCGTTGGAAGATCAACACTCACAATACGGTTTATGGACAACTCATGCTAGATGAATTTTTAATGGATGAAGTAAAAGCCGGGAACGGATGGTGGGGAAACAAGCAAGGGTTTCAACTTGGATATAAAAGCAGTAATTTGTTTAAGGTGAAAAGCCTGAATTTCCAGACTGAATACAATTGGGTTCGACCTTATACTTACCAGCATAGAACTTCTTCGCAAAGTTATAATCAGTATAATCAGGCATTGGCTCATCCTTTGGGAGCAAATTTTGCTGAGTCTGTTACTTTTGTAAACTATCGATATAAAAATATTTTCACGGAGATAAAAGTGCAAATTGCAACAATGGGAAGAGATACTGCGAATCTTAATCTTGGAAATAATATTTTCGAAAGTTATGATACTCGTAATAGTGATTATGGGCATTTTATTTTCGATGGATTAAAAAGCAACCTAAAAACTATTGATTTACGTATAAATTATTTAGTGAATCCCAAATATAATTTCGTAGTGGAAGCAGGAGTAATAATGCGTAAATTTGAGAACACACTGCAAAACGATCAGTCGTCATTCTTCTATTTCGGAATCAGAACTTCGTTGGAGAATTATTACTTTGACTTTTAAAACGAAAAAAAATGTTTTTCTTAATTTGTTTCATCACATCTTTTGTAGTTGCATTTGCTTCTATTCCTACGATCATTCGAATAGCGTCGAGGCTTCAATTATTTGATGAGCCGAATGAAAGAAAGTTGCACATCAGAAAAACACCGCTTTTAGGAGGTGTTGCTGTTTTTGCTGCAATGATATTTTCATTTACTCTTGCAGCAGCCCCATACTTTGAAAAGCAACATCTTTTCATCATTACATCGCTTATCTTGATTTTCTTTTTCGGTTTGCGCGATGATATTGCACCCTTAGCACCACTTAAAAAACTTTCAGGACAAATTACTGCTGCGTTAATACTCGTTTTGTTTTGCAATATCAGATTGACATCACTGCATGGATTATTAGGTATTCATGGATTGAATGAATATGCTTCATTTGCAATTACACTTATTGGAATATTATTTATAGTGAATAGTTATAATCTCATTGATGGTATTGATGGAGTTGCATCCGGACTAGGAATTATTGCTTCATTTATTTTTTCAATTCTTTTCTATGTTTATAGTGATCCATTGATGTCCATACTTGCATTGTCGCTTTGTGGTGCATTGATGGGATTTTTTCCATATAATTTCAGAGACGCAAAAATATTTTTGGGAGATACAGGTACAATGACTATCGGATTTGTACTATCCATTTTTTCGTTTCATTTCATCGAATTGTCAAGAGTTGTTAGTGTTGAAACTTGGTTCACTTATCAATCAGCACCAAATGTTGTATTTGCAATTCTAGTAATTCCAATGGTTGATACCTTACGTGTTTTTACAATTCGGATCTTTAAAAGGCAATCGCCTTTCATCGCTGATCGAAATCATATTCACCATCGTTTGCTCCAATTAGGTTTTCAGCCACATCAAGCATGTTTGCTTCTTTATCTTGTAAATGCAATATTTATTTCGGCAGCATGGTTTTTAAGACATGAAAATCCTGCTTTTGTACTCTATTCTTTAATAGCTACAGCGTTAATTCTCACGCAATTACCTGTAGTTTTTCTTCGGCTTAAAAAGCCTCGTCAAATCATCTAAAATTGCAACCACTTTTTGCGCATTCAGTATAAGCACATTGTGTTCTGAAAAAAGCATGCAATAGGTTATTCGCCATTATCTGACAGTCAATTGAAAAAATCAACACTTTTATTCATCTTCGGTACTCGCCCGGAAGCAATTAAACTTGCTCCCCTTATCAAGGAATTTAAGCGTCGCGAAGAGTTTAATACATTGGTTTGCGTTACAGCACAACATCGTCAAATGTTGGATCAAGTGCTTTCGTTTTTTGAGATCACACCAGATTATGATCTTGATATCATGATGCCAAATCAAACACTGTTTGATGTTACAGCAAATGCATTGAAGAAATTAGAAACCGTTTTAACGGAGAGTAAAGCGGATTGCATTTTTGTACAGGGAGATACAACAACTGCTTTTGTTGGAGCATTGGCTGCTTATTATAAAAAAATAAAAGTTGCACACATTGAAGCTGGTTTGAGAAGTCATGATAAATATTCTCCATTTCCTGAAGAGATGAATAGAACTCTTGCTGGACATTTAGCAGATTATCATTTCACTCCAACAACTCAAGCAGTAGATCATTTGAAGAAAGAAAATATTTCTCAAAATGTTTTCAACGTTGGCAATACTGTTATCGATGCATTGTTCTTAGGACTTGAGCAAGTTCGTAAACGGAAATCGATCGTTGATTTTTCTTACTTGAGAAGTGATAAAAAAATGATTCTCATCACAGGACATCGTCGAGAGAGTTTTGGAAAACCATTTGAAGATATTTGTTCAGCTATCAATGTGCTTTCTGCAAAATATCCTGATGTTGATTTTTTATATCCGGTTCATTTGAATCCAAATGTTCAAGAACCTGTTAAACGATTGCTGGCAAATAAAAATAACATTCATTTAATTGAACCGCTCGATTATCCTGAGTTTATTCAGATGATTGAACGCTCACATATTGTACTTACTGATTCAGGCGGATTGCAAGAAGAAGCTCCTTCGCTTGGTAAACCTGTTTTAGTTATGCGAGAAGTGACTGAGCGTATGGAAGGTGTAACAGCAGGAACAGCCAAATTAGTTGGAACAAATAAGGAGTTGATCATTTCTGAATTGTCGAAATTACTTGACGATTCAAATGCCTATGAAAATATGGCGAAAGCTGTTAATCCTTATGGTGATGGTACATCGTGCAAGCAAATTGCAGATGTAATAAATAAATTATTAATTCATTAGAACTAGTACCGGAAAATGCAAGTAACAATCATGGGTCTTGGTTATATTGGTCTGCCAACAGCAGCTCTTATAGCAAGCAAAGGAATTAAAGTTAATGGTGTTGATGTCAACAAGCAAGTTGTCGATACGATCAACAAAGGAAAGATTCATATTGTTGAGCCTGATCTTGATGGTTTGGTACATTTTGCTGTACTGAAAAAATATCTTACTGCTTCAACAAGTGTAAAGCCGTCT
>JANOBV010000129.1:0-2232 GCA_031411835.1 Bacteroidota bacterium
ATTGCACCTACGGAAAGATAAACTCCTTCACCAAGTTCCTTTAGATTACTTTTTATTGAGCGCACTTCCTTTCGGAGCTGTTTTTTTTCCGGAGAAGTCATTTTTGACTTGTCCATTTTGTCGATCTCGTGCAATCGTGAAAGCAAAACATTCGCTTTAGCCTTCTGTGCTTCTTTTTGTTGAACTTCGGAGACACTAATATTGTCTGCCTTCAACTGAATTGGAACAAACGATGTTATTGACAAGATTGCAAAAATGCACAATGACAATTTTCTAATTTTTTTCATAATGATAGGTTTTGATTCAATACCAAAGGTGAATAACTCTGTGCAGAAAACGCTTACACAATTACTGTGAAAAGTTGCAATATTCTCACATCAATGAAATCGACTAAAAAATTCCACAAAAAAAGGGAGGCTGATGAGCCCCCCTTTTAAACTTCACGAATTCAATCGTGAATCATTTTATTATTCAACCACAACTCGTTTTGATTGTGTGTTTCCATCTTCAGCAGTTAAGCTGATTACATAAACACCTTTTGCAAAATTTGTCATGTCAATTTCTGCTGAATTATAGTTCTCAGTAGCATTGATCACATTTACATAAATTGAATTACCTAAAAGATCAATTACTTTGATAATATATTTCATTTCAGAAGCTGAGTTGAAACTTACAGTTGTTTTAGTTGAAGTCGGATTTGGATATACTCCGAACTCAGCTGCGTTGATAGATTGATCGTCTGCTGTACGGCAAAGTAAACTTACTGCAACTGATAGTCCAGCCGGTTGAGAAGCACCACATGCATTTACTGCATTTGCACGAATAGTTGCTGTTGTACTTAACGAAGTGTTGTAGTTCACGTTAGCAGTAAGTCCTGATGGTGTAATTGAAGCACCACCTAAAACAGACCAAGTATAAGAAGTCGCTCCTGATACCGGCGACAAACTGTATGCTACACTCGATTGAGTTTTACAAACTGTTGTTGGACCAGTGATAACAGGAACACCAGGACGTGCAGTAACTGCATAACAACGTGCAGGACCTTGTCCACAAGAATTATTTGCTGTTACACAAATGTTTCCTGATGTAGTGAATCCGGCAGTGAAGTTAACAACGATAGTTCTTCCATCAGGTGATGTAGATACTAAAGATACTCCCGGCGGAACTGTCCATGTATAAGATGTTGCACCAGCAACAGCTGCTATAGAATAAGTAACATTACTCATTCCGCAAAGTGCTGTTCCAGGACCTGTGATTGCGCCAGGTTGAATTGGCGTAGAGTTTACGGTAAATGTTCTAACATAAGAACCACAAGAGTTGAATACAGCAATACTTACCGTACCACTTGTCCATGTTGGTCCAAAGTTGATCAATGCAGATGAAGTTGTGCTTGTTAATGACTGAGACGCAACAGTTGCATCACCTGTAACAGACCAAACGTAAGAAGTTACACCAGGAACAACAGGCATTGAATACGTTGCTGATCCATTTGCACAAACTTGATTAGGTCCAACTACTGCATTTGAGTGAGCAGGAATACCTGTAATAGTTATTCCTCGTACTGCACTTGTTCCATTACAATTCGATCCACGAACCTGAACTGAACCTTGAGCGAAGTTTTGAGGAACACTTACAGTAATTGTATTAGTTCCTTGTCCTGTTACGATTGTAGCACCTGTGCCAGTAACCGTCCAGATATAACTAGTTGCATTTGTAGAAGTCGTACTGAATGTAAATGTTGCTGGCCCACAAGTAACACTTGGTCCTGTGATAGCAGCCGGCAATGCAGGATAAGCAGCAATTACCGGTACATTAAGACAGCTAAGACCACTTGTACCACAAGCATTACTTGCAGCTACACAAACAAATCCGCCGATGAATGTATTTCCGCCAAAAGCTACAGTTATACTATTGGTAGTTGAAGAACCAGTTGCGCCTGTAGGAAGTGTCCAAACATAAGATGTTGCACCTGCAACCGTAGCTACAGAATATACAATCCCTGAAGTATTACGACAAGCTCCTTCCGGACCAGTGATAGCTCCCGGAGTTCCAACAGAACCACCAGAACCTGCAACAGTAGCAGAAGCTGAGCCGGTACATCCGTTAGCATCTGTAATTACTACAGTGTAAACACCGGCTACAAGATTGATTGCCGTTGGAGTAGTTTGGCCATTTGACCATAGATAAGAATAACCCGGAGTACCTCCTGTTGGAGTTACAGTTGCACTACCA
>JANOBV010000130.1:0-1072 GCA_031411835.1 Bacteroidota bacterium
TTACTCGATAATTTCTTTTCAATTTCTTCGGGTACATCATGTTCGTCTTGGATTTCACCGAAGATCTCTTCGATGATATCTTCAATCGTAACCATGCCCGATGTTCCACCATATTCGTCAACTACAATTGCAACACTTCTATGTTGATTGGTGAATTGTTTCAACAGATCATTTGCATTCATTACTTCGGGAACAATTGTAACCGGTAAAAAAATCTGATTCAGATTCTGCGGACGTTTGAACATTTCTGATGAATGAACGAAGCCAATGATGTTGTCAATGTTATCACGATAGACAAGGATCTTCGACAACTTTGTTTCAATAAAAAGTTTTTGCAATTCTTCAACAGCGCCATTAATATTAATGGCTATGATTTCGTTTCTTGGAATCATACATTCACGAACTTTCACTTCTTTAAAATCAAGTGCATTCTGAAAAATTCGGATTTCTGTATCCATTTCTTCGGCTTGATTATTTCGCGTTGTCAATTCTCTCACATACATATCCAGATCGACACGTCCAAATACGGGACGTTCTTCAACGATCTCTATCCCGAATAATGTCCGCATAAAGAAGGTAGAAAGTTTTAATACCAACCATACGATCGGATACAAAATCAAATAGAGGATCCGAATAGGAATTGCAAGCAGATCAAGTGTTGCATTCGGATTTATTCTGAATAAAACTTTTGGAATAAATTCGGCTGCAATAAGGATGATGAGTGTACTGCAAATAGTTTGTATGATGAGAAGTGTTCCCGGCCCATGCATCGCTATAGGTAAATATGCCTTGAGCATTTCCGGTTGCAATATTTCTTTCTCCATCACAATACCGTAAATGACGAGAGAAATATTATTTGCAATCAGCATACTCGCAATAAAACGCGATGGTGATTTAACAAAATTCCAGATGATCTTTGCGGAGAAACTGCCCTGACTTCTATCTAATTCAATTCGCAATTTATTCGACGACAAGAAAGCAATTTCGCTACCCGATGAAAATGCAGAAAAAAGTAATGTGATAATGATGATAGTCCAGTCAGACACAGGCGAAAAGTAATTTTAGCGCACGA
>JANOBV010000131.1:0-16689 GCA_031411835.1 Bacteroidota bacterium
ATAAAGGCGCAGATAAATTCGCAGATTTCTACAATACAAATTGCAATTGCTTAATTCAAACCAAATATTAATTATTCAAAGAACTTCTAATAATACTCAACTAAAAAATCTGCGAATTTATCTGCGCCTTTATCTGCGAAATCTGCGGGAGAAATATTTTAGTAATTTTGGACTCCGAATTGCGGATTGCCTAGATCTAATATCTATTCTCTAATTACGAATTACGATTCACAACCAAAAATGATCCACCTCGAAAATTACCACCGCATCCTGTCCGAATTGAAACCATTCAATGCGCAATTAGTTGCCGTGAGTAAAACGAAACCGATTGAAGATATCAAAGAGTTGATTCAAAGCGGACAAACGATTTTTGGAGAGAATTATGTTCAGGAATTACTAGAAAAAGCAAATGTTATTTCGGATGTTGATTGGCATTTCATTGGTCACCTTCAATCCAATAAAGTAAAAAGCATTTTACCTGTAACAAAATTGATTCATGGAGTAGATAGTATTAAATTACTTCAAGAGATCAATAAGCAAGCAGAGAAACAAAATTTAGTTACTGATTGTCTTTTGCAAATTTACATTGCTTCAGAAGAAACTAAGTTCGGTCTAGATTATAATGAAGCAGAAGAGTATTTCACCGGACCATTATCGGATCAATTGAAAAATGTAAGAGTCAAAGGTTTTATGGGAATGGCATCGAATACAGAAGACAATAATTTAATTCAAGCTGAATTTCGAACGTTGAAAAAATTCTATGACACATACAAGCAATTGGGGCTTGACACACTCTCAATGGGCATGACAAGTGATTATATGATCGCATTGAATGAAGGCAGTACGATGATCAGAATTGGCTCAGCAATTTTCGGTTCGAGAAATTAAAAGACAACAAATGTTGAACTCAGGAATATTTTTCGGATTGTTGACTACACTTTCTTGGTCATTTTGCATTTTTCCATTTACACAGGCAGCCCGCAGATTAGGTTCGAATTCATTGAATCATTTTCGATTGTTACTTGCTTTGATCTTTATTGGACTGATCAGTACAATTGTAGACTCACACGCTTTTGCATCGATATTCACTTCAGAATATTCTCAAGCTTGGTTATGGTTAGGTCTTTCGGGAATCGTTGGACTAACGATTGGTGATTATTTTGCTTTCGAAGCTTATTCTATTCTTGGTGCTCGACTTGGAAGCGTACTTACCACCTTCGCTCCTGCTGCGGCGCTTTGTTTAGCATGGATACTACTGGGTGAAACATTATCCTTCATTGGAATTATTGGAATTTTTGTGACTATCGTCGGTGTCAACTTTATCAGTCTTGCAAAAAAAGAAAGAGATAAGATCCCAACGAATAAACAATCAAAGATTTCCCTCGGAGTAATCGCCGGAATTCTCTCAGCTTTTTGTCAAGGCGCCGGATTGGTACTTGCAAAAAAAGGAATGCTTATGGAGAAAGAATTGAATATTACGATCAATCCTTTTCATGCAACATTTATCAGGTTAACAATCGCAACTTCATTTTTATATTTAGTTTCCATCATTAGAGGAAAATTAAAAAATGTTTTTCAGCCAATTTTAGAAAATCGAGATGGCGGAATAAAATTTGCGATCGCAGGAACGGTCTTCGGTCCTACTCTAGGGGTTTCACTATCACTATTTACGGTTGCGCTTATTGAACCGTCAATTGCGCAAACCATTTTTTCACTTGTACCTGTCTTTGCTTTATTCGTTGCTCGCATTCTTACAAAAGAAAAAATCACGTGGCAATCTCTTTCGGGTGTAACGATTGCAATGAGTGGGGTTTTGATATTGATCTGGAGAGAGCATATTGAAAAATTGCTCTCTTAAGTTTATCTAAAAATAATTTCAAAATTATTGATGGTTAAATTTCTTTCATTCACACCAATTTTAAAATCATATACCAATTTCTTTGTTTAGAAATATAAAGAATCTTAGCTTTGAATTAAAATGTCTCTCAAATGAATCGACAATTACATGTTTTACTCTTTATTTTAACTTTCTTAATAAAATCCGGAGAAGTCCATGCTTTCAAATTTTCAAATATAACAAACGGAACGTCCAATCAATATGGAATAAATGGCACATTAGTATGTAAGTTAGACTCTTTAGGAAATTCAATTTGGGCAAAAGATTTTGCTGGTTACATCATGCCATCAACTTTTTCAAACGAATTATATGGGTCTGCTTTTGATGGCAAGTATTTATATGTTATCGAAATGCAGGGTCAACTTGGATCTGGAATTCCACCAACATTTTATCCTTCAATTATCAAAATGGATACTCTTGGGAACGTCCTCTTTATTAAAAGTACTTCAATTAATTCTGCTGGAGGGTATGGATTTTATCAAATCTTTCCTTCTCCTACAAATGGAGTTTGGATTATTGACAACGGATCATCTGGGATAACAAATATGGGGGCAGCATTTCCAATGGATAGTTCTGGAAATGTCGGAGCACGAATAGGTTTTTGGCATGGTTCAGTTTCAACTTCCAAAACGTTACGGCAATTTTCTGATTTAACATTTGTAATAAGTGTTGACCATAGACAGTCTCAAGGAGGAATTGATGTTCCATTTACTACACTTACTAGATTTAGGGAAAATGGAACCATTATTTGGAGTTTTGATTATGAAATTTCCGGAGGAATCATTGGAGATTTTTTAGGTGAACAACAAATGATAGTTGACAGCTTAGATAATGTTTATATTATTTGTAATTTATATCAAGGTACAACAAATGCTACAGTTGGAATAAAGGTTGGCTCAAATGGGAATGTACTACTTGCCAAACTTTGGCCTGATCTGCTAGCTTATTCAATAACTGATTTGAAATTTAAAAACAATCAACTCATAGCTGTTTATAATGGAGAAGAAATTCAGTTCGATACAATGCTAAATAATACTTGTCTTAACACACAAAATTTTTCAATTGATTTGAATAACACATTAATTCCAACAACGACTCAACATACTTATAACTTTGAAAATTTTACTCCATTAAATAGTACATTTAATTTTACAAATCCAGTTTATCAAGATTATTGTTTATCTGCCTCAACAAATAGTTTATTATCTGACGATTTCAATTTCTCAATTTATCCAAATCCGGCAAGTGGAATCATTAATATTTCAAATAGTAAAAACGCATCCTATACTTTAGTTGTTTCGGATTTACAAGGCAAAATTTATATAGAAGAAGTGAGTGAAAATGCAAAACATATTGATGTTACCAAATTAATGACAGGAATGTACTTTGTTACCTTAATAAATGCATCAACATCGATAACTAAAAAAATAATTATCAACTGATAAATATCAATTGACTTTCATGAATTCAATTTATTCAGCAAAGCTGATATTGCAAGAGAATAAGAATACAACCCAAACCCACTAATACTCCCAACACATTTTCCTGCTATCATTGAATGATGTCTGTACTCCTCGCGAGCAAAGACATTTGAAATGTGAACTTCAATCACCGGCGACTTAATTGCAGCAATGGCATCGGCTATGGCAACGGAAGTATGTGTATAACCACCGGCATTTAGAATAATTCCGTCAACCGAAAAGCCATGTTGTTGTAGATTGTTGATTAGTTCTCCTTCAACATTCGATTGAAAAAAAGTCATGTTGATTGTGTTGAATTCCTTCTTCAATTCCTCGAAAAAGTCCTCGAACGATCGATTACCATAAACATCAGGCTCTCTTTTGCCCAAAAGATTTAGATTTGGGCCATTAATAATGTGAATTGTCATAATTGTGCAGAAATTTCAGGTGCAAATTACTTACAATTATTCAATTCTTAATGTGGAAAAGTTTTCATCTTAATTCCCCATCAATGCTTCCTTTTCTACAATTTTGTTAAGATTCAAAAATCATCTATCTGAGCTGGAAAAGTTATACTATTGGTTTCAAATCGTACTTGAAATTAGAGCGTTCGCTTTCGGAAAATTCCGTTGAAGCGTATTTGCATGACTTGAGTATGCTCGAACAATTCCTTATCGTAACTAAACAAGCATTGAGTCCAAGTGAGATAAAAGTCGATCACCTCCGCGATTTTATAACTTGGGTCAATGAACTTGGACTTTCAGCAAGAAGCCAAGCTAGAATCATTTCAGGACTAAAAGGATTTTTTAAATACTGCTTGATAGAAAACATTGTAACTGACGACCCATCTCAACTTCTCGATTCGCCTCGACTAGGAAGAAAATTACCAGATACTCTTTCCATTCATGATATCGACAATCTCATTGCAGCAATCGATTTAAGCAAACCAGAAGGAGTCAGAAATAAAGCCATGATGGAAACGCTATATAGCTGCGGACTTCGTGTAAGTGAATTGGTGACATTGAAATTATCGAATGTGCATTTTGAAATTGGGTTTGTAAAAGTTCTTGGTAAAGGTGACAAAGAACGATTGGTTCCTATTGGAAGTGTTGCAATCAAACACATCAAGATTTACATCAATGAAATTCGCTGCCACTTGAATATTCAAAGTGGTAATGAAGATTTTGTTTTCCTAAATAAGAATGGAAAATCACTTTCAAGAGTAATGGTCTTTATGATCATCAAACAATTATCAGAAAAAATAAATCTTAAAAAAAGTATAAGTCCACACACCTTCCGACATTCATTTGCGACACATTTGATTGAAGGCGGAGCTGACCTTCGAGCGGTACAAGAAATGCTCGGACACGAATCAATTACCACCACAGAAATCTATACACATCTCGATCGCGATTTCTTACGTGCATCGATATTAAAACATCATCCTCGGGCATGAGTTCTTTTAACTAAAAAATAGATTGATGAAATTAAACAAAAATAATATTTTCATTTTACTAGGTGTACTTTCTATATTCATCTGTTCATTTACCATTGCTATGAATGAACAACGTTCGAGTGAAATGAAAAGCGGTTCCAAAAATATGGGTGGCACGATTGAATTCTCAGGATATTCATGGACAGTAAAAGATTCGAATGGAAAACATACTGGTCCGGGAAACAATTATTTCTCCGGTTCCAAAGATAATGTTTACGTTGATTCCCTAGGCAAATTACACCTCCGCTTAACATATAGAAATGATAAATGGTATTGTCCTGAAGTTCGAATGTTAAATAATCTTGGTTATGGAAAATACATTTTTGAAATTGATTCACTTACTACTCCATTAGATAAAGATATTGTTGTGGGACTGTTCATGTATGACAGAGAAGACTCAATGAATTTTCACAAGGAAGTGGATATTGAATTTTCGCAATGGGGAAAAGATGTTTCTTTGAATTCGCAGTATGTAATGCAACCAAAAGAGGATGAAGCCTACCGTTTCAATACAGACTTCACTAAACAATCTAGGCATACTATTGAACTAAAGAAAAAGAAGATCGCTTTTAAATCTACTTATCAAATGGATAGTAAAGGTGGCTGTTTCACTAAGAACTTTTCACATTGGAAAATTAAACCGAATAAAGAATATAAAAGCTTGAATGAAAGAGTAAGTATCAATGTCTGGTTATATAGAATGTCAGAGCCATCGAATCTCAAAGAGTTTGAGATTGTGATATCCAAATTTGAATTCAAACCATTTAAGTTCGCAGGAATATTAAATCCGGCACCAAACGTAAAACAGTAATCACAAATGTTTCTTCGCGGGCTTTCTTCCATTTTTTTCCTGATCATCTCCAATTTTTTCATGACGTTTGCCTGGTACGGGCATCTACAATTTAAGAAATGGAATATTTTCCAAACAACGGGACTTATTGGACTGATCTTAATTAGCTGGGGAATTGCACTTTTGGAATACATGTTTCAAGTTCCTGGTAACAGACTCGGTTTCAATGAGAATGGTGGACCTTTCAATCTGTTCCAGCTTAAGATCATACAAGAGGTAATAACGTTAGTTGTTTTTTCCTTTTGCGCAATATTCATTTTCAAAACCGACAAACTCCAATGGAATTATCTAGTTGGATTTGCATTTTTGCTTTTGGCGGTGTTTTTTATCTTTAAAAAATGGGACTAAGTGAATACTTTTTCACAGTTGACCTGAATTAATTAACATATCCTTGCCGAGTAAAATACATCTTTATCTTTACCCCCACCAATGTACTTATGACAGATATAGAATTCAATAAAAACGAAGATTCCATGCGCCAGCTGGTAGATCAGCTAAAACATCGCCACAGCAAAATTGCTGAAGGTGGTGGTGCAAAGAATGCAGCTAAACAAAAAGAGCAAGGGAAAATGCTTGCTCGCGAGAGAATACAATATCTCATCGATTCTAAAACAGATTTTTTTGAGATCGGAGCATTTGTCGCTGAAGACATGTATGCAGAATACGGTGGTTGTCCTGCTGCAGGAGTTGTTGCCGGAATCGGATATGTGAGCGGAAAGCAATGTGTGATCGTTGCCAATGATGCTACCGTAAAAGCCGGTGCTTGGTTTCCAATGAGTGGAAAGAAAAATTTACGCTTGCAAGAAATTGCAATGGAAAATCGTTTGCCGATAATTTATCTCGTTGATAGTGCCGGAGTTTTTCTTCCATTACAAGATGAGATCTTTCCTGACAAAGAACATTTTGGAAGGATCTTTAGAAACAATGCTATCATGTCATCGATGGGAATTATCCAAGTTGCAGCTATCATGGGAAGTTGTGTTGCCGGTGGCGCATACTTACCTATCATGAGTGATGAAGCAATGATCGTAGATAAAACAGGTAGTATTTTTCTTGCAGGATCATACTTAGTAAAAGCTGCAATTGGAGAAGATATCGATAATGAAACACTAGGAGGTGCAACAACGCAATGTGAGATCTCAGGAGTTACGGACAATAAATTTCCGAATGACAAAGCTGCTTTAGATCACATCAAAAATATTTTCAGCAAGCTAGGTGATTTTGAAAAAGCAGGATTCAACAGAGTGAAAAGTGTTGCACCGGTTAAAAGCATTAAAGAAGTTTACGGAATTGTACCAACTGAAGCATCGAAACAATATGACATGCATGAAGTCATTGCACGTTTAGTTGACGGTGGCGAATTCGATGAGTACAAAGATAAATTTGGCCAAAGTATTATTTGCGGAATTGCAAGAATCGATGGTTGGGCTGTTGGCATTGTTGCCAATCAACGTAAAGTTGTAAAAAGCAAAAAAGGTGAAATGCAATTTGGGGGAGTTATTTATTCAGACTCGGCAGATAAAGCAGCACGATTTATAATGAATTGCAATCAGAGAAAAGTTCCTCTCGTATTTCTTCAAGATGTAACAGGATTTATGGTTGGATCAAGAAGTGAGCAAGGTGGAATTATAAAAGACGGAGCGAAAATGGTAAATGCCATGAGTAATTCCGTCGTTCCGAAATTTACAGTTATCATAGGTAATTCATATGGCGCAGGAAATTATGCCATGTGTGGAAAAGCTTATGATCCGCGTTTCATCATTGGATGGCCGACTGCACAGATCGCAGTAATGGGCGGAGCTCAAGCTGCGAAAGTTTTATTGCAAATTCAAGTGAGTGCTCTAAAAGCAAAAGGCAAAGAGATCACGAAAGAAGATGAAACTGAATTATTAAAAAAGATCACTGATAAATACAATTCGCAGATCTCACCCTACTATGCAGCATCACGACTTTGGTTAGATGCGGTCATCGATCCTGTAGACACACGCAAATGGATCTCTATGGGAATTGAAGCAGCGAATCACTCTCCTATCACTAAACAATATAACGTCGGAATCATTCAAACATAAAAACCATGAGCCTAATCGATAAGATAAATAAAGTAAAAGAGTTTCATGAAACATTCGGATTAGAATTTCACGAAACACCAACTACAAATGTCAGCGAAAGAATCGTCGACCTCCGCCATCGCTTGATGCAAGAGGAAAACGATGAATATCTGGAAGCTTGCAAAGAAGGAAATCTAACGCTCATTGCAGATGCATTAGGCGACAAGATGTACATACTTTTCGGGACAATTATCGCTCACGGACTTCAACATAAGATCGAAGAAGTTTTCGATGAAATTCATAGAAGTAATATGAGTAAACTCGATGATAACGGCAAACCGATCTATCGCGAAGATGGCAAGATCCTGAAAAGCGAAAATTATTTTTTACCCGACATTAAAAGTATTTTGAAATAGGTCAAAAGTCAGAAGTCAATGGTAACTTTCGTGACCTTTGACCTCTGACCTTTGACCTATTTGCTTATCTTCGCACTACAAATTACCAATCAAATTATGATTAAAATTACCTTTCCTGACAAAAACGTCAGGGAATATCCAAAAGGAACAAGTTCTTACGAGATCGCAAAAAGCATCAGTGAAGGACTGGCCCGTAATGTACTGGCTGCAAAAGTGAATGGAGAAACTTGGGATGCATCGCGTCCTATTACGGAAGATTCCACTTTACAATTGCTGACCTGGGATGACAAAGATGGAAAGAGCACCATGTGGCACTCTTCTGCTCACTTAATGGCAGAAGCTTTGGAGGAATTATATCCTGGTGTGAAATTCGGAATTGGTCCGCCGGTCGACAATGGATTTTACTATGATGTTGACTTAGGTGGAAATGCTATCTCGTCTGACGATTTTAAAAAGATCGAAGACAAGATGGTTGAACTTGCAAAAAAAGGTTCGAAGTATGAACGTTCTTCTGTTTCGAAGAAAGATGCCATTGCATTTTTCACTGAAAAAAATGACGAATACAAATTGGATCTTTTGAATGACCTTGAAGATGGAACGATCACGTTTTACAAGCAAGGAAATTTTACTGATCTATGTCGAGGGCCGCATATTCCTGAAACAGGTTTTATCAAGGCTGTAAAGCTGATGAACATTGCAGGTGCCTATTGGAGAGGCGATGAAAAGAATAAACAGTTGACGCGGATTTATGGAATCACTTTTCCGAAGAAGAGTCAGCTTGACGAATATTTACTTATGGTCGAAGAAGCTAAGAAGCGCGATCATAGAAAGATTGGAAAAGAGTTAGAGATCTTCACTTTCGATGATGATGTTGGTCCGGGTTTACCATTGTGGTTGCCGAATGGCGGAGTCATCATTGAGCAACTTGAAATGCTTGCAAAGAAAACAGAGCAAGCAGCAGGTTATGATCGTGTTCGTACTCCTCACATTGCGAAAGAGTCGATGTATTTAACGAGTGGTCACTTGCCATATTACGAAGACAGTATGTATCCTCCTATGATTTTGGAAGGTGAGAAATACTATCTGAAGGCGATGAATTGTCCGCATCATCACAAGATCTACAAAGAACTTAATCCGAGTTATAAAGATCTTCCCATTCGTTTAGCAGAATACGGTACATGTTATCGTTATGAGCAATCGGGTGAATTGTTTGGATTGATGCGAGTACGTTGTTTGCAGATGAATGATGCTCACATTTACTGTACGAAAGAACAATTTGCCGATGAGTTCAGAGCGGTGAATGAAATGTATTTGAAATACTTCAAGATCTTTAACATCGATAAATATGTGATGCGTTTCTCTACACATGAGCCTAAAAAATTGGGTAAAAAATATGTAGATGAACCGGCTTTATGGTTGGAAACAGAAGACATGGTGAGAAAAGTGTTGATCGAATCGAACATTCCATTTATCGAAGTTCCCGATGAAGGAGCCTTTTATGGTCCTAAAATCGACGTTCAGGTATGGAGTGCAATTGGTCGTGAGTTTACCTTGGCGACTAACCAAGTTGACTTCGCTGTTCCTGCCCGTTTCGGACTTACATATAAAAACAGGGAAAACAAGCTAGAAACGCCAATTTGTATTCATAGAGCGCCACTTGGAACCCACGAACGGTTCATTGGATTCCTGATTGAGCATTATGCCGGCAATTTTCCTATATGGTTAGCTCCCAAACAAGTAAGTATCCTTAGTATAAGCGAAAAATACAACGACTACGCTAAAAAAGTTTTACAATTGCTAATAAATTCCGATATTCGCGGACTCGTTGACTCTAGGGATGAGAAAATAGGTAAAAAAATCCGTGATGCAGAAATGAAAAAGATTCCTTTCATGCTTATCATCGGTGAAAAAGAGTTCAATGAAAATAAAGTTTCAGTCCGTCGACACGGCTCAGGAGATGTTGGAAGTTTCACTATCGAAGAGTTCGCGAAAATGGTTCATGATGAGATCAATAACAGCTTAAACATAAATAATTAATAAGTTACATTCAGCAAGGAGGTTCCAATAGCAGCACCAAATCAATCCAACAGTAGGCCACCACTTTTTAACCGCTCAACGTCGAGTCGTCCACCTTATCAAAGAGGACGCGGACCAGTAAAAAAAGAAGACGAGCATCGTATTAACGAACGCATCAGAGTTCCACAAGTTCGTCTTGTTGGAGATAATATCGTCAGCGATATTTATCCAACAGAAGAAGCGTTGAGAATGGCAAAAGAACAGGAATTAGATTTAGTCGAAATCGTTCCTACGGCTGATCCTCCTGTTTGTAGAATCATCGAGTATCAAAAATTCTTATACGATAAGAAGAAAAAAGAGAAAGAATTAAAGTCAAAGCAAGGCAAGCAAGTTGTGAAAGAAGTTCGATTCGGTCCAAATACCGATGAGCATGATTTCAACTTCAAGGTAAAGCATGCAATGGGCTTTTTAGAAGACGGAAATAAAGTAAAAGCATATGTACACTTTAGAGGTCGTACAATTGCCTATAAAGAAAAAGGAGAAATTATACTTTTGAAATTCGCCCAAGCATTGGAAGAATATGGTAAAGTAGAATTGCTTCCGAAGTTAGAGGGAAATAGGATGTTTATTCACTTGGCACCGATTCCTAGAAAAAAAAGTAAGTAGTAATTGGTGAGTAGTAATTGGTGAGTAGTAAGTAGCACTACATTCTTCGAAATGAAAAGTCTATCTATTCGCTGTAAGAGTAAATTAAATTTGAAAATAGAGTTAATCAAATAAGTTAAATAGTCAAGGCAATGCCAAAAATGAAAACGCACTCAGGTGCGAAGAAACGGTTTAAATTAACCGGTACAGGGAAAATTAAAAGAAAGCAAGCTTACAAGAGTCACATTCTGACGAAAAAAGACACGAAGCGTAAACGTAATCTTACGAAAACAGCTTTAGTATCTTCTGGAGACACGTACAGAGTTGAAAGAATGTTAGCGATCTAATTCTTTTAATAAAACAAACAAATTTTTAACCAGGTGAAAAGCATAAAAGTTTTACGTAAGGTAAACGCTTAAGCCAAAAAACAAAAAAAATGCCTCGTTCAGTCAATGCCGTCGCGTCACGCGCCCGCAGAAAAAAAATGTTCAAACTCGCCAAAGGTTACTGGGGTGCGAGAGGAAATGTTCTTACAGTTGCTAAGAATACAGTAGAAAAAGGTCTAGGTTATGCATACCGTGATCGTCGTCAAAAGAAACGTAACTTCCGTTCATTATGGATACAACGTATCAATGCAGGTGCTCGTCTATACGATATGAGCTACTCTGAATTGATGGGTAAAGTACACGCAAAGAATCTAGGAATCAATCGCAAGACTCTTGCAGATCTTGCAATGAATCATCCTGATGCTTTCAAAGCAGTGATTGATTCTGTCAAATAAAAAACTACGCCATAGTTTTTAGTGAATCAATGTTTAAAGAGAACCTTCGGGTTCTCTTTTTTTTTTTAAAATTGTTCAAGGAGTTTAATGTGTTTAAGTTGTTTAAGGAGTAATAAACCAATATGTCATCTCAACACATTAAACAATTTAAACCCATTAAATATTTAACCTTTCCACCTTCCCCATTTCATCAATTAATAAAAAGTCCAAAACGCCAAACATTATGTTAACCACACCTACTTCTTCTTCAACTTTTCAGCCGCAGCTTTATAAGTCGGTGAAATACTCAACGTCGAAGTGAAATCTTTTTTAGCCGCAGCTTTGTTGCCGAGTTTTTCATAGCATACTCCCCGATTGAAAAATGCCTCCACATATTGATCATTTGTTCGAATAGCTTCAGAGTAAAATTTTACTGCTTCTTTATAATTTGCAGACAACACAGAATTGATATAACCAAGATTGAAATAAGCATCAGAATAATTCGGATCAATTTTTAGGATTGAATTGTAATCGGCAACAGCCTTCACTACATCACCTTTGTTCTGGTAATATAATCCGCGGTTGTATAAAGCTTCAGTACTTGCGGGTTGAACTTTTAGTGCATTGTTGTAGTATTGTTCTGCCAATGAATTATTTCTTACAGCATAAATATTTCCCAATTGAATATATGCATCATAATCATTTTGCAAATCAATAACAGTATTGAAAGAAGACACCGCTTTCGCTGTGTCGCCCATTTCTTTGTAGGCAAATCCGCGTAAATAATATGCGCGTACTAATTTTTTATCAAGCTTCAATGCTTCATTTGAATAAAGCAAACTCTTCTGGTAACCTCTCACATAAAAATAAAGTTCCGATAATTTTAGATATGCATCTTTGTTCTTGGGCTCGAGCTTTACAACTTTCTCAAATGAGTCCGATGCTTTTTTTATTTGAAATGTTTTAAAAGCCACATCCGCCAAAACCATGAGATACTCTGTATTCGTACTATCTAATTCACACGCTCTATTTAAATCTGCATATGCCTGGTTCATGACATTTCTCTGCACGAAGATCTGTCCACGTTCGAAGAGCAATTCAGCGCGATTTGGATTTGCCGCAATTTCATCATTTAATTTTGCGAAAGCGTCTTTTGATGTAGCTGACTTTTCGGACTCCTTGTCTGTCTTCTTATTGGTACAAGCCGAGAATCCTAAAGTGAATATTAGTCCGGCTGCAATTAATTTATTCATCAAATTTGGTAAGTAGGGATTGGTAAGTAATGAGTAGCAATATTTGCCAAGGATTCAAAGGTAATGGTAATTTGAGATGGTGCAAAACGCAACCAATAGATGCTTGCTGGAATTTAAGAAATCGCCCAGAATCTATATTGCAAATGACTTCCCACGCTCAGCGATTTCTATTCCGCCTACACACAGATTATCCCCAATGCTAGGCGGAATTTTTAATTCCGCCTACACACAGATTTCTCACAATTTATTTTCATGTATTTTAATTTATGCGAAGCAATGATTTCTTTGGAGCAATCTATTGACGAACTGTGTGTCGTCGGAATTAAAAATTCCGCCGAGCGCTGTGGAGAGCTGATTAAAATTCGCTGAGCTGCGAGAGTACTGTGTGTCGTCGGAATTAAAAATTCCGCCAAGCGCCGTGGAGTGCTGGTTAAAATTCGCCGAGCTGCGAGAGTACTGTGTGTCGGAGGAATTAAAAATTCCGCCGAGCGCTGTGGAGAGCTGATTAAAATTCGCCGAGCTGCGAGAGTACTGTGTGTCGTCGGAATTAAAAATTCCGACGAGCGCTGTGGAGTGCTGATTAAAATTCGCCGAGCTGCGAGAGTACTGTGTGTCGTCGGAATTAAAAATTCCGACGAGCGTTGTGGAGCCTTGAAAAAATAAAAAAAGAGCCAAAGTACAAAGCGATAAACCTTGCCCTTTGACCCTTTCTCTCATAAACTAGCCAAGCAGTGTTACTCACTACTTACCAATCACTACTTTCTTATTGCGCTGCGGCAGCTTCCGTCATCAACACACGAATTTTTCCTTCGATCTCATCTGAAAGTTCAGGATTGTCATGCAAAAGTTGCTTAACTGAATCACGACCTTGTCCAAGTTTTGTTTCGCCATAGCTAAACCATGAACCGGATTTTTTGATGATGCCTTTATCAACTCCTAAGTCAACGATCTCTCCTACTTTGGAAATTCCTTCTCCATACATGATGTCGAATTCAGCCAAACGGAAAGGAGGCGCAACTTTATTTTTAACCACTTTCACTTTCGTACGATTACCAACTACTGCTTCGCCGTCTTTGATCTGTCCGATACGACGAATATCAACACGAACGGAAGCATAGAACTTCAATGCATTTCCACCCGTTGTTGTTTCCGGATTACCGAACATCACACCAATTTTCTCACGAAGCTGGTTGATGAAGATGCAACAACATCCGGTACGATTAATAGAAGCCGTCAATTTTCTCAACGCTTGTGACATTAAGCGAGCCTGAAGTCCCATTTTGCTTTCTCCCATTTCACCTTCTATCTCCGCTTTAGGAGTAAGTGCAGCAACGGAGTCAATTACAATGATATCGATTGTACCTGAACGAATAAGGTTTTCTGCGATCTCAAGAGCTTGCTCACCGTTGTCAGGTTGTGACATAAGAAGGTTCTCAATGTCTACGCCTAACTTCTGAGCATAGAATCTATCGAATGCATGTTCAGCATCAATGAAGGCTGCGATACCACCATTCTTCTGAACGTTTGCAATAGCATGAATTGCCAATGTTGTTTTACCTGAAGATTCCGGTCCATAGATTTCAATCACGCGACCTTTTGGAAATCCACCTATACCAAGTGCCATATCCAATGTAATAGAACCCGTAGAAATCGATTCTACTTGTTCAACAGGCTCATCGCCCATTTTCATAATTGTTCCTTTTCCATAAGCCTTTTCTAGCTTATCGATTGTCAATTGAAGGGCTTTCAATTTTTCTTTGCCATTTTCTCTAGCTAATTCTTTTGCTGATTCTCTTGTTTCTGCTGCCATAGTATTATTTGTTTATTTGTTTCTCTTTTTTGTGATTGCTTTACAATCATAGTTCTGATATACAAATGTGCTAAATCTTTTGATACGTGGCGCATTTCAGGCAAAATTTATCAACAAATTAACCTTAAAAAGTATGAAAATGTTGATAAATAGTTTTGATTGCCTGATAGTCATTATAAAATCCCTCATTAAATATGATAAAGGCGTGGAGTTTTTTAAAAATTGTTTAATCACCAGGGCTTTATTGCGCCACTTTATTTTCGCCACGAATTCACGAATAAAAAACATTCGTGCATTCGTGGCGAAAAATAATATACAAAAAACGCCCCACCTCCCGGCAGAGCGTCCTCTTATAAAAATTTAGGTGTTATCATTTATTCTTCGTTGTACTTGATCTTTTTCTTTTTGCCATTGGATTTAATTTGAACTCCATTGCTGTCTATTTTTACATATGATTCATCGCCGTTTCGTCACCGCTTATATAAACACCGTTCTCGTCAATTTTGACATGACTGTTTTTACCATTGATATTTACAGTGCCGCCGCCAATTGTATTTTCTGTTCCATCACAATCAACGCAAGTCAATCCTCTTTCTGTCATCAACCAGTTCTTACCTAGCATATCGCTGTCATAGATATTCTGCACATTATCGATATCATAAATGAAGTGATCAAGTGAAGGATCTAAATAGACCTTTGCTCCAACAGGAACTTTAAATAACAACTGTACTTTTTGTCCACGATACTTTTCGTTTTTATCAATTAAGAATCGTTTGTTGAATTTCATGACAGAATCAAATTGCGATAATGAATATGAAATATGTGTTGATCTGTCTGATGCTTCCTTATTAGAAGAACCACGTGAGTATAACATTTGAACTAATTGGAATGAATCATTTGGGCTTTTTACTACATCTAAATGAATATCGCCTGACTGTAATTGTCCGTCTTTCATTTTCAAAAAGAACTCGCCATTCCAGTCATCACTCCCCCATTTATCATAGTATTTCTTTTCCCCTTGGTCCTCATTCTTATTCTCCATTTCAAGGACAATTGACTTGTTTGTTGGTTGTGTAATTGGCATTACTTGTCGAACACTTGAACTTTCAGAAAATTCTGTACCAACCTTTACACCTAATACGATACAAACTACTAAAGCCATTAGCCATAATCCAAGAGCTGTGAATCCTACGATCTTTGACGACTTTTGGATATTAAAGAGCATTCGTGCTCCTGCGTAAGCAAGCATTAGGAAAGGAATTGCAATCAATAGTACTGCGCAAATAAATGCTAATCCAAATTGGAATCCGTCGGGGAATACATGTCTGAGGAATTCAGGGATATGAGTTCCGGGTAATTTGAATAATGCAAGTATTGAGAAGAACATTGCAACACCAATCACAAGACCGATAAATAAGAAGAAGATGGCAATTAATTTACCGATGAAAAGAAACAAGTATTTAAATATTGTTCCTACCCCTTCAAAGAATCGACTAACGAAAGTGTTTTTTTTTGGCTTACTTCCTTCTTGAACATTTTTTTCAATGCTGGAAACATTCACGGCCTCGCCTCTCATCTTCAATTTTTCAACTGAAGATTCAGCTTGAGGGATGATGATCCATAATATTACATATAACAAGAATCCTGAACCAAAGAATACTAATGCACCGGCGAATATCAAACGAATCCATACCGGATCGATGTCGAAGTATGCTGCGATACCGGAACAAACACCGCCGACAACTTTCTCATCAGGATTACGATATAATCTTTTTTGTGTTTTACCATCTGAAATAGGTTCTTCAGGAACTTCACGCTGATTTTCTGAATCAGAGAATTGATCAGGGCGACCCATTTGTAGAGTTACTTCCTCTACATCCGATAAAGTGATGACCTGTTTACTGAACTTCACTCTTTCCTGAAACATTTCAGCGATGCGGGATTCTATATCCTGCATGATTTCATCGCGTCCTTCTGCAGTTGTAAAGTGCAGGCGGATGGATTCCAGATACGCTTTGAATCTCTCGTAAGCGTTCTCA
>JANOBV010000132.1:0-4142 GCA_031411835.1 Bacteroidota bacterium
ATTTGGTGCTAATGCACAGAATAAAGTTCCTAATACAAATCCGATGTAAAAGAAGAGTAACAGTTTTTTACGATCAAAGCGATCAGCAAAACCTGCTGTAAGTAATCCGGAAATTCCGGCACTGAATGCATAAGCAGAAACTGCTGTACCGAATTGCGATGTTGTGATCTTTAATGTTTTCATCATGATATCTCCTAATGGCGACATGATCATGAAATCCAACACAACGGAAAATTGTGTTAGCGCTAAAAGAAAAATTACAAATTTTTGGTAAGCTGTAAATGTAGTAGATTGTTGTTGTGTGTTCATTTATTCTAATTCTATTATGGAGTTAATGCTTTAATGACTAATTCAAATGTTTCGTTCTGTATTTCTTTAGTAAGTTTGAATGGAGCGCCACCCATACTTTTTCCTTTATTATGAAATCGCAAGAGAGAGTAGTCCATAAGCAATACTCCAAAACACATCTTTGGAAACTTTTATCATTTCATTTCTCTTCACCGCATTTTGAAAGAAATCCATCATGGTTGACTTGAAATCTTTCATGCTTTCACTAACTATGTAATCGCTATAAGAAGAATTTTGAAGCACTTCCCAACATGCCACTTCTTTCATGTTGTCCATCATGAACTTTGCTCTGTTCTCCCATTGCTTTCGAAGTCCGTCAACAAAATTCATGTTTCCGGAAAAATCTTTCAGCATGGATCCAAAGAAATTCTGCCCAATTTCTACAGCAATTTTTTTGATTAGATCTTCTTTGTCTTTGTAATAGATATAGAGCGTTGCAACTGAAATCCCGCTTTCCTTAGCAAGTCGATTCATCCCAAAACCTTCAATGCCATATGCAACGAGCATTTCAATGGCTTTCTGCTTGACCAGTTCTTCTTTATTAGTGTCTCTTATTCGCTTTCCTTTCTTAATTTGACAGCGGTGAAGATAGAATTAAAAGTGAGCGTTCGCTTATAAATAAATTAAGACTTTAGTCAAATAGGTCGTAAAGATTTAATAGATATGATAATAATTGTTAGTGTTTAGGTCTATGAGAAGCTCATATTGCCGCCCCCGGGATTAAACATGTACAAACAAAAAAAACGCTCAACAAAATTGCTGAACGTTTTTTAAATCAATAAAGAGTATATATAGAGAAAAATTAATTTGGTTATGCTTCCACCAATGCATCACGCATTGATTTTACTGTATCGTGATCAGCTTTGATTAAAGCGAGCTGCGCATTTAACATTGTTTGTTGTTCGGCAGTTATGTATTCCATGTTATTGCGAAGAGCTTTGTCGTATGTACCGACTGCTACATCTTCTCCATATTCGCATGAATCAAGAATTGTTTTACGGTCTTTGTTGGTAAGTGCCGCTTTTACATCCATCCAAACACGGAAAAATTTTCCTGATGTCATTGTTCCTTCTGCAGGTTTACCGCCAAGTTTGTTAACTTCAACGACTAATTCTTGTTTGCATTTTTCACTTGTTTTGATGAATGAAGAAAACAATGTTTTAAGATCTTGCTCTTCTGTTTCTTTTGATGCGGTTTCATAACCTTGAATTCTATCGTTGTTGATAGTGATGAGTGAATTTAACTCTTCAATTGCTTTTTCCTTTTCCATTTTTCTATTTTTTTATAAAATTATAATTACATTTTTTCGCATTTCTTTTGACACTCTAATGCCCGATCGAGATGAGTTCGTAATGCCGGAAGTGTTGAAGTGGCCCATGATTTGATTTCAGGATCTGTACTTTCAGTTGAAGCAGTTTCGAATAATGCAATTGCATCTTTATGTCCGCTAACCATCATATCAGAATATGCTTTGTCAAAATCATTTCCTGACTTATCATTTAATTTTTTGTAGGCATCTTGTCCGTTTTCCGTTTGTGATGTTGGAAGTGAAACATTTTTTGTTTTGGCTAATAGATTTAAATCATCCAATGATTTTTTGTGTTCATTTTCCATCATTTTGCCTAACTCTTTTACATGAGAAGCTCTTCCAAGTTGTTGTGCTAACTGACTAAGACTTATTTCAGCCAGATTAATTTCAGCCGCGTTGACAAGAAATTGCGCATCTTTTTCATTTTTAGAGTTGTCGAACTTTGCTTCATTATGATCTTCAGCTACTTCTTTTGTGTCTTCAGGTTTGCGATTAGTGCAAGAAGAAGCGATAAACATTATTGCAATGATCATAGTTGAATGAATTGCGTTTGAAATTTTGATTTTCATTTTGTTTAATTTTTTAAAATTATGATTTATTAAATATTGTGAATTTTAATTACAGTGCCCTAAAAGCATCCAGACAACAATAAAAACTACTATTGTTCCAATAATACCGCCGCCTAATTTACTAGCACTGTAACCTGCAATTAAACCTTTAAATATGTTATTCATAATTTATATGTTAATATTCATTTTTTTGACAATGATAATTCCTGCCTAGAATTAGATTCACATTGAATCAGAGTTTCCTTTTCCATTTGAATCCAGATCGCTTTCACGATCTTCGTTTCCTTCGTCTCCATTGCTTGAATCGCTCGGTGATTTACTTGTATTAGCGGTAACTTCTCTCTTTTTATTTTGCTCTATTTCGTCCTCGCCAACTTGATGGTTTTTATTTTGATTTGGGTCGTTGGGGTTAGGTTGTTGTTTGTTATAATCCTGATTTGTTTTTTCGTTTGACATGCTTTCGTTTTGTTGATTGCTGCTTTCGTTTTGATTTTTGCCCATTGGAAAAAGGATTTATTTGTAACTGAATTATTACAGTGCAAATGTGAGGAGCTTATTTTGCAGATTTATTACAAAATATTTGGAAAAGGTTACAGGATTCACAGTTCTATATGTAAAAAGCTTAATTCGACATTGTTTCTGCTAAATCTAAAATCTACACCAAAAGACAAAAGAGATTCAAATCTTAAATGATTGATAATTTCTCCATTAGATTTTTTCTAAAACGAAAAAAATAAAAGAAACATGAATGAATTAATTCTTGTTCAATTCAAGAAACTTGTTGATCATCATAACGCTCGCTGCAATCACTATACTGTTTTGAGGTGTGGTCAACTCTCAAATATACTCTCCATATCCGCCTGGAGTAATTGCAAGATGTGAGTTGGAAAGCAAATGATGCATTTCAACGGCAATGACTTGGTGTGCTTTTGCAAAGTCATTTGATACTCTTCCGAACTGTTTTAGTAAGGAAAAGAATTCACATTCATTGTTCTGCTATTTAATTGTTAAAGTATTCGTGAGGAGGAAATTTTGATGTCTGCATATTTCCAAGCCGTATCAAAGCGAATCTTAGTTTCATCGTATTTCTTTTTGTCGCCAAGTTTTCCATAAGCATTCATCATTCCTACTAAGGCCCAACCGTTTTCATGATAGGTCTTTAAATCTTTTTCATACACTTTTATTGCCTCGTGATATTTTCCCGCTTCAATTAAAACAGCTCCCAAGTGATGACGAACAGAAAAAAACCAATCAGGCGGCTCATCATAATTCAAGGCATCTTCTTTCCGGACGGCCTCTTGTAACAGAGAAATTGCAGTATTATAATTATTTTCTTTTGCATTGATTTCACCTTCTAAAGTTTTTGATGCGATCTCACATAAGACATACACACTATTAATCCCCCAAATTGTCAAAGCTTTTATTGTAGTGTCCTTCATTATAGTTTTCATTTCTGCAAGATGTTTCTTCGCATCGGGAATTTTATTTTGCGATAACATGGCCATTCCTTGAGCATAATTCCAAATTACAGAAGGATATTTCAAATCTTTTTCCGGTGCAGGTGAATGAATAATATCGTTCCATAGACCAAGTTTTACTTCAACGTACCAAGGGATAGAATAATAATGTTGTAGCGTTGCCCATGCAGGGTCGAGCAATAATTTTTTGTGAGAATGGTTGGACGTTGCGTATGCTCCTTTCATTGCAATTTTACTTTCGCCGCTAAGTGTGGCACAAGCTGCAATGAAGTGATAGTTGTGAGGGTAGTAGGCGAGAGGATATACACCCTGTGCATGACATGCTTCCAAGTACATACTGTCGACAAGCACCGCTTTTTGATTGGCAAGAACACCTTCGTGATATTTACCTATTCGAATATATGTATGCGAAGGCATGTGAACAAGATGCCCCGAGCC
>JANOBV010000133.1:0-4260 GCA_031411835.1 Bacteroidota bacterium
AAAAAAGGTGCAAAGGTCGGATTGATCGATGCAGATATTTACGGTCCATCGCAACACATTATGTTTGGCGCGGAGAACGAACGGTTATTTGTGAATGAACGCAATGGTGTTTCATACATGATCCCGTTTGAAAAATACGGAGTAAAAGTTTTGTCAATTGGAATGCTCGTTGATCCGAACAAAGCAATTCCATGGCGTGGACCAATGGCTTCGAAAGCATTGCAACAATTATTCAGCGATGCAGAATGGGGAGCGTTAGATTACATGCTAATTGATCTTCCTCCTGGAACAGGTGATATACATCTTACACTCGTCAGTGCAGTTCCTGTTACAGGAGCAGTCATAGTAAGCACGCCACAACACGTTGCATTAGCTGATGCAAGAAAAGGAATCAACATGTTCCAATTGGAAAGTGTAAATGTTCCTGTACTTGGATTGGTTGAGAACATGGCTTACTTCACACCGGCAGAACTTCCAAATAACAAATATTATATTTTCGGAAAAGAAGGCGCAGCAAATTTAGCAGACGAATTAAAAATTCCATTCCTTGGAGAAATTCCGATTGTACAAAGCATTCGCGAAGGTGGTGATACAGGAATTCCTGTTGCATTGGACGACAATACACCTGAATCAATTGCATTCGATGCAGTAGCTGATAATATGATTCGTCAAGTTGCTATTCGCAACGCAAATCAATCACCAACTGAAAGGGTTTCAGCAATCGCATATTAATAGATTTAACGAAAGAGTAAAGATGGAATTGCACAGAAGAGTTGAAGAAGCATTAAGTCAATTGAGACCTTATCTGGAATCAGATAATGGTGACGTGTCATTGGTCGATATCACGGATGAAATGGTCGTTCGTCTCCGTTTTCATGGCGCATGTAGTTCATGCAGCATGAGTGCAATGACATTGAAAGCCGGCATCGAGCAAACGATTTTGAAGATGGTTCCGGAGATAAAACGTGTTGAGGCGTTGGCGGAGGATGCTGTTTAATGGTGAGTAGTAATTGGTGAGTAGTAAGTAGCAATACATGCGAACTTGAAATTATTTACATATATTATAAATGGAAAGAGGTTCTTGGATTATATTCCAAGAACCTCTTTCCATTTATATAACTTATAATAAATCTTAAATTTTAGTATGCACTTGAATTTGGTCGAGCCTTGCTACTTACCACTTACCACTCACTGATTCAAAAACTTCGAAACCTTCTCAAAATAAACATTCTTATCCGTAGAAAAATTCTCAGCATTCGATGCACTGTTCATCACAATGTAATTTGATGTCTGGCATTTAAGAAGTTTCATATCTGAGGGATTGATCATTTCGTCTTTTGCAGAAACGATTAGAAGAACACCTTTTATAGTCGGACGAGAACGATCGCATGCATACATTGGCTCGTAATTTTTATCGTAACCAAATGGAATGATCACATCTTTGCCTTGTTTTTCTTTGATTTTCTTTTTCATTAATTCAAGACCGGTCCAGCTGCCATCTGCAATGATCTTTCTTGTTTCTGTGCGATTGCATCCAACTCCTAATGAAAGACCTGCGCCGATATTTGTTCCATAAAGATCGAACTTAGTTATTGCGCGTGACTTACGTAAATAATCTGCAACGCCATTTAAGTCGGCAATAAATTGCGGATAGATATAAGTGCTAGGGTCAATTGCAAAATCACTGCTTGCTCCATAGCCACGATAATCATACATGGCAACATTCCAACCTGAGGATAAAAATTGACTTGCGATCTCAATGTTGTCAGCCATATTTCCATCACCACTTCCGCTAATAATTACCCAGTTGGTAGTTTTTTTCGCCGTTTCAAAAAACCATGCATTCAAAGAAGCGCCATCTTTAGTTGGAACCTTTTCTTCTTTGTAATTCATGCCATATTTATCAGGCTTAGAAGCATATTCTCTCGAAGGATTCAATGCAGAAGAAGCATTTGCAAAAAGAAGGCATGTTGCTGCCAGAAACAGTTTTGATTTCATATCTGATTAATAGAAGTTTTATTGTTTGTGGTAAAGTTAAGTAAAATCATCTGATACAATTCTGGAAATAGTCTGTAATTATTACCAAAATTTACCCGGATCGTCTAAAATAGAAACGATAAAATTAATCCTCCCGAAACACAAGCACTAAATCCCGGTTTCGAACCGCCCAAGACTGAATGACTGTAAAAGTATCTTCGGTTAATTCGTATATATTGAATTCCGTTCACAAATTGTTCAGTCGGATAATTGTTATGCGCCAATCCCATGCCACCATAAATTTCTACAACAGCTCTTCCAATTACAAGCGTTTTGCCGTAATTCAACATTAGGTATTCAGAAGAAAAATGGATTTGGTCTAGTACAAATTTTGAATAGCCAATTTCCGGTTTGAGATAAGATCCAAAAATTGACGCCACTGATTTCGTGTTGGGTTCAATGAATTTATAACCAAGTTTTAGAAAAAATCCTTTTGAAAAGTAGCGTCCTTCAACATCTTCATTTCCTGCACCAATGTATGCGGCCTTGAATTCAATGGAGCGATTCCGGAATAAAAATCGTTCGTAGCCAAAACAAATATCGTTTGTTAAAGAAGAGAGAACTTCCCACTTTATACAGTTTCTATATCTGTTCAATTTAGCAAGTTGAGCTGCTCTTTGAGCAGTAAGTACACGTGACTGGTTTGAGTAATTGATGATATCTCCTGATTGAAGAAAAATATAAAGCACTTTTGATTTTCTGAGAGTAGAAGTTGGTCCATTCAAATCAGTATGTAATTTATAGCTGATCTCATCATCACCAACAGTGATTATTTTTCCAATAATAACTTCACCTGACCGCAACTGTAATGTATCCTGTGCATGTAATAATTTAGCGAAAGCTATCTGAAATAAAAGAAAAAGTAAAACACTTCGAGTAGAAATCTGCATTATTCATTTTTCATTGGAACGAAAAAGCCCACTCCGATATTCTCAAAGTGGGCTTTTATTTTTGTTAAATTTGAATTACTCTACAGTAACCGATTTCGCAAGATTTCTCGGTTGATCCACATTACATCCTCTCATCACAGCGATGTGATAAGAAAGTAATTGAAGTGGAACTACTGCGATCAATGGAACAAGTATATCATCAGTTTCCGGAACTTCGATACAATAATCAGCCATTCCTTTTACAGTCTCATCGCCTTCTGTGATGATGGCGATAACAATACCTTTACGTGCTTTTACTTCTTGAATGTTACTTACTACTTTCTCGTAAGTTTCATTTTTTGTAGCGATCACAACAACAGGCATTTCTTCGTCGATCAATGCGATCGGACCGTGTTTCATTTCTGCAGCAGGATAACCTTCTGCATGGATATAAGAGATCTCTTTTAGTTTCAATGCACCTTCTAAGGCTACAGGAAATCCGTAACCGCGACCTAAATAAAGAGCGTTTGACACGTCTTTGAATTTAGCTGCAAGATTCATGATCATGTCATTCGACTGAAGTGCTTTTTCAACTTTTGCAGGAATTGCTTCCAACTCATTTAGCAATTGATGAAAACGAGAATCAGTAATGGTTCCTCTTGAACGCGCCATTTGAAGAGCGATCAATGTAAGAACAGTCACCTGAGCTGTAAATGCTTTTGTAGAAGCCACACCGATCTCAGGACCTGCGTGAGTATATGCACCGGCATGTGTAGCACGTGGGATCGACGACCCAACAACATTACACACTCCGAAAATAGTAGCACCTTTTGATTTAGCTAATTCAATTGCAGCAAGAGTATCTGCAGTTTCGCCTGATTGAGAAATTGGAATAACGATATCATCTTCATAGATCACCGGATTACGGTAACGGAATTCAGATGCATATTCAACTTCAACCGGAATACGTGCAAGGTCTTCGATCAGGTATTCTGCAACTAATCCTGCATGCCATGAAGTACCACATCCAATGATGACGATACGTTTCGCATTCACAAATTTGTTTTCATATTCAGCAACGCCGCCCATACGTAAGAAGCCTTTCTTAGCATCAATACGTCCGCGCATACTGTCCCAGATAGAACGAGGTTGTTCGAAGATCTCTTTCAACATGAAATGCTCATAACCACCTTTTTCAAGCTGCTCTAATTTGAGTTCAAGTTCATGGATGTATGGAGTCTTTATCTGATTTTCAATCGTCTTTACAGTCAACTTGCCATCTTTGATGTAAGCAACTTCGCCGTCGTTCAGATAAATTACGTTGTTTGTATATTCTATGATCGGTGTTGCATCA
>JANOBV010000134.1:0-15685 GCA_031411835.1 Bacteroidota bacterium
GATGATAAATGCTAATTGCATGATCAGGACCTTGAGTTAATTGATAAAGAATTCTAACATTACGTTTTGATTGCGCTGCAGCTTGGAAAACTACTTTTCTGAAAAGTGTTTTATCAATTACCTGTGAACATGAAAATGTAAAAAGTAATCCTCCGGGTGATACTTTATTAAAACCTTCCGTATTCAGATTTCTATATCCAACCATAGCTTTGTCAACAGACGACAAATGTTTGGCAAATGCAGGAGGATCAAGAATTACAATGTCATAAATCTCTTTTGATGACTTCAGGAAATCGAATGCATCGATGCCATGAAAGAAATGTCGATTAGAAACTTCATTCAATTCTGCATTTCTAACTGCAAGTTCACCGGCACGTTTCGAACTATCGACTGAATGAACTTCTGATGCTCCTGAAGCCAGTGCATACATTGAAAATCCGCCGGAGTATGAAAATGTATTCAATACTTTTTTGCCTTTCGAGTAATTCGCAAGTAACTTTCTATTCTCACGTTGATCAATGAAGAATCCGGTCTTTTGCCCTTCGACCCAATTCACATAAAATTTGATATCGTTTTCGAAAACTTCTGATTCAGCTTGCGATCCATACAAAAAAGAATTCTCCATTTGCAATGAATTCTGTTTGCTCATCGTTTCTGAACTCTTATCATAAATTGCTTCAAGTGATGTTCCGTAAATTTTCTTTAATGCAGAAACAAAATGTTCTTTCTGTTCATGCATACCTACAGTATGAGTTTGTATGACAGCAACAGAACCATAGATATCGATGATCAATCCGGGCATTCCATCGCCTTCCGCATGAATCAAACGATAAATATTTGTAGAAGTATTTCCAATCAATCCAAGTCGCTCGCGATTGTCATATGCTTTCTTGAATTTAGTACACCAAAATTCTTCTTGACAATCTGTTTTTGTAAAAGAAAACAATCGAACTTTAATTGATCCTTCATGAAAATGACCTGTAGCCAGATACTCATTTTCATGAGAGTAAACTTCAACTATTTCTCCTTCTTTAGGATCGCCATCCATTTTCGCAATTGCACCAGAGAAAACCCAAGGATGAAATAGTCGCAAGGATCGGTCTTTCTTCGGTGACAATATTATTTTCACGTAATTTTTCATAGTGGTCAAAAGTACGATTAATTAGTTAAGAAAAAGGTGCAATAAGGCCTCAAAAATCAGATTAAATCTATTAAAATCTATTTTGAAGAAGTTAGTTTTTCGCCTTCTAAATAATAGATCTGTTCATTGTCAACCATCCATTCAATTACTTTCAAAGTGCTATCTTCAGCAGCAGGACGAAGTTTCGCAATTAGGTCAGGTAAATCAATTGAGTCTTCCTTTAAGAGATGTTTTATTCTCAAAGAAATTTCATTGAATTCCATATCTGAAACACCGGTCTTATTTCTTTCCAGACAATAGTCGCAAACACCACAACGTTCAGTATTGATTTCACCGAAATAGGCAACCAACATCTGACTTCTGCAACGATTTTCTGTTTCTGCATAATGTAAAAACGAACGAGCGCGCTCTATAAATCTGTTTTTTCTTTCGATCAAATTCTCTTTGTCGATCAATAAATTTTTTTGATCTAATCTGGCTTCAGTATAAGTTAGTTGCGGTTTATCAGTAAAAGGAATATAAGTAAGGATGTGCAAATTTTGAAGTGCAATCAACATTGATTTAGCTTCGTCGATTGTCATAGTTGCGCGCAATGCAATTTCAGATTCATTGATATTGATATACTCATCAAAAACACTTTCATACAATCTAAGAATGACTTTTATAAAATTGTCGAACCGAGGATTCTTAACTTGAAATTCGTAAAGGTCATTTGCTCGAACAGTAAAGTGTATTCGTGACTGAAGAGCGACAGAATCATTCATGGCAATTAACCCTTGCAATTCAAGGATTTTCAAACAACTATATGTTTCACTCATATTGAAATTATAGTTATTACAAAATTGATACAGATCGAAATCAAAATTTACTCCTCTTCCTGAATCAACAGGTAATTGAAAGAAATTTCCCAATGCTTGATAAACAGATTTTATCTTCGATATCTCCGGAAAAGTTTGATCAATTCTTTGCTCTAATTCTGCTCTATCGTTTGTGTTAAATAACAGTATTCCATATGCCTTTTCTTCATCTCTGCCGGCACGACCTGCTTCTTGGTAATATGCTTCTAAACTTTCTGGCGAATCTACATGCACTACAAATCGAACATTTCCTTTATCGATGCCCATTCCAAAAGCATTGGTAGCAACAACGATCCTTGTTTTTTCTTTCATCCAATTATCCTGGACCTTGCTTCTGTCGGCACTGCTTATTCCTGCATTGTATGCTTCAGCGGAAATTTTATTTCGTTTGAGGAAATCAGCTATTTCTTTTGTCCGTTTTCTTGTTCGAACATAAACAACTCCAATTCCTTGAACATTGTTTGCTATTTTCAGTAACCGACCCAATTTGTCTTCTTCATAGAGTACAATGTAGGCTAAGTTTTTTCGCTCAAAACTTTTCTTGAAGACATTGGCATTTTTAAATTCAAGTTTCTCTTGAATGTCAAGTTCTACATTCTTCGTTGCAGTTGCTGTCAATGCAAGTACCGGAACATTTGGTAAATGTGATCTGATAGAAGCAATCTTTAAGTAGGAGGGGCGGAAATCATACCCCCATTGCGAAATACAATGTGCTTCATCAATTGCAAGAAGATTCACATTCATTTGCTTCAATCTCTCAATGAATATTTCCGATGTCAAGCGCTCTGGTGAGATATACAAGAATTTTTCTTTGCCGTAAATACAATTATCAAGTGCAATATCTATTTCATTTTTACTCATACCGGAGACAATTGAAACTGCAGGGACACCTTTTTTCCTAAGATTGCTTACCTGATCTTTCATCAATGCGATTAATGGTGAAATCACAATGCAGATTCCATCTTTTGCAAGTGCGGGAACTTGAAAGCAAATAGATTTACCACCACCTGTAGGAAGTAAAGCAAGTGTATCCTTGCCATCTAAAATGGATAGGATAATATCTTCTTGCAATGGGCGAAAAGTACTATGTCCCCAATACTGATTTAGTATTTGCTGAATTTTATTTTTCATTCAGCCACTATAAATGTTTTTCGAAAACTCTTATTTCCTGATACTAAATTCAGAAAATAAAATCCAGTTTTTAATTCCGGAATTTTTACCGAAGCAAAATATTTCATTTTTTCAAATGAAAAAACTGTCTTCCCGGTTAAATCATAAATCTCTGCCTGACTTACAGGATCACTGAATTGCAAAATTGAATTTGGTTGAATCGGATTTGGAAAAATAGAAAACTGCTCAGACTTCAATTCACCTATATTAATTCCCAGTTCTTTCTGATAAACTAATATCTGTCTATCGGAAACAAAGTCTGCTCCGGCAATTAAAAATCCGCCATAAATAGAAGGTGCAATGTCATAACCAATATTGATTGCTGAATTTCCAAAATATTTTTTCGACAATTCATTCCCACTAGTATCACTTACGAGTAAAACTATTCTCTTCGAATTATAAATTGAATCATGTCCGTAACCCGTCAATGCATAATTCCCATCAATTGTTTCACTGATTGCAAATCCGGCATCACTCATATTGGTACCAGGTACTAATTTCATCCAATTTATAGTTGCTGTTGGTATGTCGATTTTTGTCAACTGAATATCAAATTCAGAACTTGAATCGGTTGCACTTTCACCGATTACCAACAAGTTGCTATTTTGATCTATATATAGATTTTTACTTCCACTATTACTGTGTGAAGAAATTCCAAGTTCCCATAAAAAATTTCCGGTACTATCAAATGCTGCAACGTATGGATTAACAATTGAAGTGTTGATCAATCTATCACCACAAATCAAAATAGTACCATCATTAGCCACAACACAATTTTCAGTGGTTTCGTTGACATTGATCTCCCCGAATGAAAAGGAATGAAGTTCATTTCCCAAGCTGTCAGTAATTACACCTATCAAATTCAAGTCGCCATTGACCGAATCGGAAGCTGCTCCTGAAAAAACTAAATTACCATTTTGAAATTTACTTACTCCGGTATAATAAGAGTTCAAAGTTGAATTGATAGACTTCTCCCAAATTACTGTTCCGTTAGAATCAACTTTTACAACATAGGGAGTATTGTTTCCTCCAAAAACGTTTTTACTTCCTGCGAGAATAAAATTATTTTCATCTATCACTAGCATTCGCATCATCATAAAATGATGAGCTGAGTCTCCAATATTTTTATTAAAAATTCTAGATCCATTTTCATCAAATTTGGTAAAAGTAATTAGCGAAAAGGTTCCTGTAATATCTTCTCCGTAACCGGCTAGAAAAATTGAGCCTGACGATGATTGAAAAACTCCATGCGCATGATTTACCATTGAAGGCGAACCGGGATAAATTACAAAGGAACCTGGTTGTCCGTAAACAGAACTGCAAAAAATAAAAATTAATATTGATAAAATTTTTCTCATAAGAAAAATAGCTGTTACCCTTGAAAATTGTCAAGAACTAACAGCTATAGAATAGGTTAGTTATTAAATTTCTCCTTTATATAAGTCAACACAAGATCATTTGATGCATTTGTTGCTTCTACATTGTGATTAGGATTACTTGGATTTGCGAAAGCATGATCAGCATCAAAGAACTTAATTGTATTTTTTACTCCTGCAGAATTTAAATTACTTTGAAATCTTTCAATCATTTTCGGATTAATAAATTGATCTTTTGTACCGAAAATCCCTAGAAGATCACAAGGAAATTTTTTAAGTTTTTCAATATCATTTTCAGGCATACCATAATACATAACACAGCCAACCGCATTTTTCCCTTCTAACCATGCTGATTGAAGTGACCAACCACCTCCCATACACCAGCCTAGTGATACAATTTTTACTTCGTCACCTACATATGCCACAGCACCTTCAATGATATTTCTTACTCTTATAACATTCAAATTAGATGAATAACCCTGAGCTATTTTTGCATCTTTTGCGACTTTCCCGTCATATAGATCAATGGCAATTACATTACAATTCTTAATTGTTGATTGAAGTCTGTCCGCTTCCTTTTTGATATATTCATTCAATCCCCACCATTCATGGTAAACAAAAATCCAATTATTCGTCTTAAAATCTGCCATTTTAATGTACGCATTTCCGGGAATTGTATCTGAAGTTTTAAATGTAATTACCTTCCCCTCAGGTTTAGATTCATTGAATGGGAGAGGATCAAGATGTGCCGCCGCAAAACTTTCATTCATCGCCAATTGAGCAAACTCTTGATCTGGCATTTTTTTGCAACAAGTTTGACCTTGAGCTGAATTTAAAACGGTGGCGATTGCTATAAATAGAATCGATTTTTTCATGACTTTTTTCTTTTTTCAAAAATACAATAGAAAAGTTGACGAAAAACTATTCAAATAAAAAAAACCGCCAATTTAGGCGGCTTTTTACTATTATATGTAAGTAGATTGGAATAAATTGTAATTATACCGCTAAAGCTTTGGCAATATTTACAAATTCAAACTCATTTTTCGAATTCAACTGAAGTTCTATTTCTGAATCTTTTACAATTTTACCTGCTAGAATTTGTTTTGAAAGCTCATTTAACACCTTTTTCTGGATGACTCTCTTCAATGGACGAGCACCAAACTGCGGATCGAAACCAAGTTGAGAGAGCCAATCAATCGCTTCTTCTGTAGCAGTAAGTGTCATATTGTTTTGCTTCAAAAGATCTTTCAAACCTTCAAATTGTATTCTTACAATTTGTTTCACTTCTTCACGATTCAGTGGTTGGAACATAATGATCTCATCAATCCGATTAAGAAACTCCGGACGAATTGTTTTTTTGAGAAGTTCAAAGACTTTTACTTTTGTTTTAGCAACAACTTCATCATGATTCAATTCTGTTAGATCTTCAAAACTTTCTTGAATCAAATGTGACCCAATGTTTGAAGTCATAATGATGATAGTATTCTTAAAACTAGCCGTTCTACCTTTGTTATCAGTTAACCTGCCATCGTCCAAAACTTGCAATAAAATATTGAACACATCCGGATGCGCTTTCTCAATTTCATCGAGCAATACAACTGAATAGGGTCGACGTCTCACTGCTTCTGTCAATTGTCCGCCTTCATCATAACCAACATATCCCGGAGGCGCGCCAATCAATCTCGATACAGTATGTCGCTCCTGGTATTCGCTCATATCGATCCGAGTCATTGAATTCTCATCATTGAAGAGAAATTCTGCAAGCGCTTTTGCCAATTCAGTCTTTCCGACACCCGTTGTACCAAGAAAAATAAATGAGCCAATTGGTTTTTTTGCATCCTGCAATCCCGCGCGGCTTCTTCTGACGGCATCGCTTAATGCAGAGATTGCATCTTCTTGTCCAATCACACGTTTGTGTAATTCATCTTCAAGGTGAAGTAATTTCTCTCTTTCACTTTGTAACATTCTATTCACAGGAATACCGGTCCAACGAGAAACTACTTCAGCAATATCTTCAGAATCTACTTCTTCTTTGATCAACGCCTTTTCTATTTGCATTGAACCAAGTTGATTCTCGAGTTCTTTTAATTTAGTTTCAACTTCGCCGATCTTTCCATACCGTATTTCAGCAACACGACCATAATCGCCGGCTCTTTCTGCTTGTTCAGCTTCCAATTTTAAAGCCTCAACTTTTTCTTTAGAAGTTTGAATTCCCTGAACAACTTGCTTCTCTGATTCCCATTTAGCTTTTAACTGATTTCTGTCTTCATTGAGATTTGCGATGTCCTGGTTGAGTTCATTTAATTTACGCTCGTCTTTTTCACGCTTGATTGCTTCTCTCTCAATTTCAAGTTGCATGATTCTACGGTTCATTTCATCCAATTCTTCGGGAACCGAATCGATTTCCAATCTTAATTTAGCAGCAGCCTCATCGACAAGATCTATTGCTTTATCCGGAAGAAAACGATCAGAGATATAACGTTCACTTAATTCTACTGCTGCAATAATAGCTTCGTCTTTGATACGAACTTTATGATGTGTTTCATAACGTTCTTTCAATCCACGAAGAATAGAAATAGCATCTTCAGTGGAAGGTTCTTCAACCATTACTTTTTGAAAGCGACGTTCAAGTGCTTTATCTTTCTCAACATACTTTTGATATTCTGATAGAGTAGTAGCTCCAATTGCACGGAGTTCACCTCTTGCTAATGCCGGCTTTAAAATATTTGCCGCATCCATTGCTCCATCGCCACCGCCGGCGCCCACAAGAGTATGAATCTCATCGATAAATAGAACGATGTCACCTTCTGCGGAAATAACCTCTTTTATAACTGACTTCAATCGCTCTTCGAATTCACCTTTATATTTCGCTCCGGCAATTAAAGAACCCATGTCCAATGAAAAGATCTGCTTCTGTTTTAAATTTTCGGGAACGTCTCCATTTATGATACGATGTGCTAGTCCTTCTGCAATTGCAGTTTTACCAACACCAGGTTCTCCAATTAAGATAGGATTGTTTTTTGTTCTGCGGGATAGAATTTGCAATACTCTTCGAATTTCTTCATCGCGACCAATTACAGGATCCAATTTACCATTACGAGCAAGTTCATTCAAATTCTTTGCATACTTATTCAAAGAATTGTAAGTTTCTTCTGCACTTGCACTTGTAACTTTGCTCCCTTTTCTTAACTCTTTTATTGCTGCTTTTACATCTTTTTCGTTGATGCCGGTTGATTTTAGCAGAGCTGAAACTTTATCTTTACTATTCAACATTGCCAGAAATAAATGTTCAAGGGAAACAAAATCATCGCCTAATTCTTTCGCAAGAGTTGTTGCTTTTTGAAAAATTTTGTTCAACTCATCAGAAAGATAAATTTTGCCGCCATCAACTTTCGGAAATGTGCTAATCAGTTTTTCATTTTCATCTTTTAATTTATCAATATTGACACTGATCTTTTTTAAGATGAAGGGAAGTACATTCTCATCAACAGAAAAAATGCCTTTCAATAAATGAGATGGTTCAAGAGATTGTTGTCCGATTGCTTCAGCAAATTGTTGAGCAGCTTGGACAGCTTCTTGAGATTTAATGGTCAAATTATTTTGATTCATTTTCGTGGATTTTAATTCTTGGGGTCGACCAATTTTTTATCGACACACAAGTTCGTCAAAACAATTGCCAATAACAGCTTTTGATTAAAATCAGTACAAATTGACAGTCAAACAAAAATTACGTAGACAAAGTGTCGGTCAAATATCGTTTCAAGGCTTAGCAATCCAAAACAAAGAGCAAAAAAAAGCGGTCCAATGGACCGCTTTTGACTTTTGATCCCGATAGCTTATAGGGACTGATTTTTTACTTTCCTTAAGAGATTACGAACCGCTTTATAAATCGTTTCCCGCCCCAATTCAGTTGCATAATATAGATTCCATCTCTTAGTGAACTTCGTTCCAAAATTTCTGAATAAGAACCGGGGAATTGAAGTGGGAGTGCAATTGTTCTGATTTCTTTTCCGGTTATGTCAACGATTTTAATCTCAATCGGTGAAGCAGTCGAAATTGTGAAACTTAGATGTATGTTGTCCTCATTTCCTGAATAAAACACATTCATTTTTTCTTGTGTTTGGGAAATTGAGCCTTCTGTATTTTGAGCTGAAATCCTGCTTGTATATGCAGTGACCAGAACGATGAGTAATAGGTAGATTTTTTTCATTTCAATTGATTTAGATAGTTGACCATGTCTAAATTCCATGCCAAAATTGTTAAATTTTTCGGACAAAACCCAATTTTTCTTCTAAAATATTGAATTAAAGACAATTTGCAGACAAATTTGGCTTGAAAAATCAAGTCAGTCGTTTGATCAACCTCAATTTATGAGAGTACTTTTTAGTATCGTCATTGAATATCCCTTGATGATCAAGTTTGTCCATACGAACCTTTCCACTTGCGTGAATAATATTACTTCCATGTGTAATGATTCCAACATGAACAATTTTTCCATCTTCATTATCAAAAAAAGCTAGATCGCCGGGAATTGTTTCTTCTAAAAAACTAATGGTTTCGCCTTGTTCTGCTTGTTGTTTGGCATCCCGCTTTAGTTGGTAGCCGCACATTTTGTAAACTATTTGTGTCAAGCCGGAACAATCGATTCCAAAAGGGGAACGACCACCCCAGAGGTAAGGTGAGTTCAGATACAATTGAGCTTGCAGCGTGATGTTATCTGGACGTTTGTTCGAAACCAGAACGGTATTTCCATCAAAAGAATAATCATTCCCGCCAAAGGACAATTTTTTATTGGAATAAAAAGGAAGAGTGCTACCCATAACTATAGTACTCATCTCTGAATTATTTAAGATGGCAATTTGTAAAATGTCATTGGAAATAAATGATGATTGTGAGTCGTAACTATCTTTTTCTTCTTGGCTAATCAAAGCTACTTGCTTTTGATCGATCCACCCATTATAATCATCGGCAAGGATTTTTATTTTATACCAGCTCTTATACTTATCTAAAATCTGTATTGCGTCACCAAATAAAAGTTGAGATACCATTTCGCTACTGTCGGAAGCTTCTTTCCGAACGGGTACCAAACTAAGATTACAGATTGCAAACATATAGGTCAATAACTAATGTGAACGGAATTAATTTTATACTAACTCAACAATTACAGCACTTGCACCGCCGCCACCATTACAAATCCCAGCACCACCGATTTTTCCGCCTTTTTGTTTTAGCACGTTTAACAGTGTTACAATAATTCTAGCTCCCGAAGCTCCAAGAGGGTGACCTAAAGAAACTGCGCCACCAAAAACATTTACTTTTTCAGGATTCAATTTCATAATCTGATTGTTTGCAATTGAAACAACAGAGAATGCTTCGTTGATCTCAAAGTAGTCAACTTTATCAAGTGTGATCCCTGCACGTTCAGCAGCTAGTGGTAATGCTTTAGATGGAGTAGTAGTAAACCATTCCGGAGCTTGTTGAGCATCTGCAAAACCACGGATCTTAGCGATAGGCTTAATTCCAAGTTTATCTGCTTTTTCTTTACTCATCAAAACAACTACAGCTGCTCCGTCATTTAGTTTAGAAGCATTTGCTGCTGTAACAGTTCCATCTTTTTGAAATGCCGGTTTTAGGCCTGCAACTTTATCCGCTTTTAGATTTTTATATTCTTCGTCTTCAGAAACGATGATTGGATCTTTTCCTCTTACAGGAACGCTCACAGGAGTGACCTCGTCTTTGAACATCCCGGCAGCATAAGCTTCACGAGAACGGCGATAAGATTCAAGAGCATAAGCATCTTGATCTTCGCGACTGATTTTACATTCTGCTGCACATAACTCAGCAGCATTTCCCATGTGATAATCTTTATAAACATCCCATAGACCATCTTTTACAAGTCCATCGGTAATGCTTCCATGACCCAACTTATAACCGTTTCTTGCTTTGTCTAAATAATACGGCACATTACTCATACTTTCCATACCTCCTGCAACAACACAATCATTAAGACCTAGCATTATAGATTCTGCAGCAAGCATAATGGCTTTCATACCTGAAGCACAAACTTTATTTATTGTAGTTCCCGGAGTAGTATTTGGAATTCCTGCCCATATAGAAGCCTGCGTTGCCGGCGCTTGTCCGACACCTGCAGAAAGCACATTTCCCATATAAACTTCTTGAATTTCTTTGGGATCAAGTTTAGCTTTTTCCAAAGCAGATTTAATAGCAAGCGCACCTAATTGAGTTGCAGTCAATGGCGATAAAGAACCCCCAAAACTACCGATAGGAGTGCGGGCAGTAGAAACTATATATACTTCTTTCATAATTGATTGTTAGAATTGAGGCGCAAATGTACTCAAAATTTACCTTCGGTTAAAGCTTCATCGGAGCTAACAGAAGTCTATGATTTTCAAATAGATTTATTGAATTTGATGCAATACGGAAATCAAACAAACATTGTTCATCATTCTTACTAGGTGGTCAATAAATGCACTATTTTAAATTGTAAATTGCCCACATTCTATAAAAAATGAAGAATTACTTTGTCCGTCTTTCCAATCAACACGAGAACATCTCTAAGATCGTCCTGATTGTAATCACCGTTTTACTGATCGTAATAGCACTCCCAAAAGAGACGCAATTCAACTACACTTTTCAAAAAGGGAAGCCTTGGGCGTTTGAAAACCTAATGGCCCCGTTTGACTTTGCAATCAATAAAACTGAGGCTGAACTCAATGAGGAGAAAGCGACAGTCATGAAAAACAGTCACCCTTTCTATCGATTCGACGACAAACTATCTGAGCAGAAGATCTACCTTTTCAAAAATGAATTATCTGATGTTTGGAATAAACGTTTCAGAAGTTCTGCGAAAAATTATAAAGAAATTGAACAACAAGAAAAATTGCAAAAAGTCCAAGAGACCATTGGTGTTCAGATCCTGAAAGTAATCTATGATAAAGGTATTATTCTGATCAACGATAAAACGAAAAGCAATAATCCTGATGGTATAATCACAATTGTAAAAGAAAATATAGCTGAAGAACATAATCTCAACGATTACTATACAATTCAAACTGCATTTACTTTTATACAGTCGCAATTAGAAAACATTTCTGCAGCAGATCAAACGTTGCTTGCGCCACTTCTTGAAAATGCATTGTCGCATAACATTCTTTATGACGATCAGGCAACACGTCAATGGACTAAACAATTGATCGATAAGATCAGTCTTTCGCATGGATTAGTTCAAAAAGATGAAGTCGTTGTCCTTAAAGGCGAGATAATCGACGACGTACGTTTTCAAAAACTGGAATCGCTTAGAGCTGAAATGAAGAATCAGGAATTCAGTAGTAGTGCAAGGTGGATGATGTTAATGGGACATTTTATTCTTGTTTCACTTGCCATGACAATGCTAGTGCTTTTCTTATTCCTCTTCAGAAAAGATATTTTTGATGATAACAGACGGATCGTTTTGTTAATGTTATTGATCGTTTTAGTCACCTACATGTTTCTTTGGGCTAGAAAGATCAATCTATTCGACATGTATCTTGTTCCGGTATGTATTTTACCTATAATTATCAGAGCTTTCTTTGATACACGGACAGCTTTATTCACGCACATCGTTACATTGTTGATCATTGGATTTGAAGCACCAAGTGGTTTCGAATTTATGTTTATCCAGACCATTGCAGGAATGGTTTCGATCTTTACTATTCTAAATATGAGTAGAAGAGTTCAGTTCTTTATTACTGTGTTGATGATCTTTCTTTCGTATACAATTTCATTTATTGGTGTATCGATCTTACATGAAGCAAATTTCAAGAGTATAGACTGGTTAAATTTGAAATGGTTCTTAGGCAATTCTATCATCACACTTTTTGCATTCCCATTAATTTTCATTTTTGAAAAATCTTTCGGATTTCTTTCTGATGTCTCTTTGATGGAATTATCAGATTCTAATTCTCCATTGATGAGAGAATTATCGATGAAAGCTCCGGGCACATTTCAACATAGTTTACAAGTTGCTAATCTTGCAGAAGCTGCAATTTTTCACATAGGAGGGAACCCATTACTCATTCGTGCCGGAGCAATGTATCATGACATAGGTAAGATCGATATGCCAATGTATTTCATCGAAAATCAGAATACAAGCAGCAATCCACATGATGATCTTTCTTTTGAAGAAAGCGCTCGTATCATTAAAAGTCATGTGATCCGAGGAATAGAAAAAGCACGAAAAAATAAGATCCCGGAACAAATCATCGATTTCATCCGAACACATCATGGTACAGTTCGATTGCAATATTTCTATCAGTCATTCCTCAAAAATTTTCCTGAGAAAGTTCCCGATGAGATTTTGTTCCGATATCCGGGACCATTGCCATTCTCTCGAGAAACAGCAGTATTGATGATGGCAGATTCTGTTGAAGCTTCTTCACGTAGTCTTAAGAATGCAGATGCTGATTCAATTAGTAATCTGGTTGATTTTATAATCGACAATCAAATTTCACAAAAGCAATTTGATAATGCACCAATTACATTGAAAGACATTAGTGAGATCAAAAAACTTTTTAAAAAAATGTTGATGTCAATTTATCACATTAGAATTGAATATCCGCGTTAATGATGAGTACAATTTCACTACAACGTTATTTTATAAAACTGTCATTCGATGGCACAAAATTGCACGGTTGGCAAATTCAACAAAATGCAAATTCTGTTCAAGCAGAACTAACCAATGCAATTAATGTACTTCTAAAAACGGAAGTTGAAATCACAGGCTGCGGAAGAACAGACACTGGAGTGCATGCAAAGATCTTTCTTGCTCATTTTGAGTCTACAATAATTGATGATATCGATACTCTCGTTCACAGATTGAATGCAATTCTGCCGTTTGAAATTGCAGTTCAAAATATCTTCGCTGTTTCTAATGATATCCATGCAAGATTTACTGCTATTGCTAGAACCTATGAATATCATGTGATCAGGAAAAAAGATCCTTTTCTCATAGGTAAAGCTTGGTATAATATCAATTTCCCTGAACTAGATAAATTGAATCAGTTCGTTGATCTATTGTTAGAATACGAAGATTTTACATCATTCAGTAAATTGAATACACAGACGTATACAAATAATTGCAAAATATTTTCTGCAAAATGGACTGAACTATACGATGGTCATCTTGTTTTCACAATTAGAGCCGATCGTTTTCTAAGAAATATGGTTCGTGCAATTGTAGGAACACTGCTGATGGCTGCAGAAAAAAACTTGATTGAAACACAATTTCGAGAAATTCTTGAAAGTAAAAACAGGAGCAATGCAGGATTTTCAGTTCCTGCACATGGGCTGTATTTAACAAATGTCGAATACCCTTTTCCAATAAAATAAATGTCGAAAGAAACTGTAGTCGGTAAAGCATTTGATATGAAGATCCTCAAAAGGATCTATGCCTTTACTAAACCATATAAGAAGAAATTTTACCTAAGTGTTGGGCTTACACTTTTATTGGCATTCATTTCACCATTACGACCAATCCTCATTCAATATACGGTCGATCATTACATCATTAAACTCGATGAAGTTGGACTTGGCAAAATGATGTTGGTAATGATTGCATTGCTACTTTTTCAAACAACTGTGCAATACATTCATACTTATTTGACGAATTGGTTGGGACAAGTTGTCATTAAAGATCTTCGAGTAAAATTATTCCGACATATTTCAAAATTACGACTTAAATATTTTGATCATACTCCAATCGGAACATTGGTAACCCGAACTATTAGTGACCTAGAAACCATTGCTGATATTTTCAGTGAAGGATTGATCGTTATCATTGGTGATTTGCTTCAGTTGTTTGTAATTATTGCAGTCATGTTTTACAAAGATTGGCGCTTAACATTGATTAGTCTAAGTACAATTCCAATTCTTATGGTTGCAACACGTATTTTTCAATATGGCATTAATAAAACTTTCAGAGAAGTTAGAACACAAGTTGCTGCATTAAACACTTTTGTTCAGGAACACATTACCGGAATGAGCATTGTGCAGATCTTTAATCGTGAAGACGAGGAAATGAAACGATTTCGTAAGATCAACAATGAACATATGAAAGCGCATGTGAAGTCGGTTTGGTATTACAGTATTTTTTTTCCTGTTGTCGAGTTACTTTCAGCAGCTTCAATTGGTTTACTAGTATGGTGGGGATCCGGCGGTGTAATTGCTCATGAAGTTTCATTGGGGAATGTGATTGCATTTATTATGTTCATCAACATGTTATTCAGACCAATTCGAGAGTTGGCCGATAAATTCAATACCCTTCAAATGGGAATGGTAAGTAGTGAACGTGTTTTAAAAGTTCTGGATACTGAAGAATTTATTGAAGATAAAGGGACATTTGAAAAGTCTATATCGGGTTCTATCCGTTTCGAAAATGTGTGGTTTGCATATAACGATTCGAAAGATCCTAAGGATACAGAATGGATCTTGAAAGATGTGAGCTTTGAAATTCAGTCAGGAGAAACATTGGCACTTATTGGTGCCACAGGGGCCGGTAAATCGTCCATCATTAATCTTGTTGGAAGAATGTATGAATTTCAGAAAGGGCGAATAACGATTGATGGAATTGACATCAGAGACTACAAATTAGATGAACTAAGGAAACAGATCGCTGTCGTATTACAAGATGTATTTCTTTTTTCTGATACAATTTACAATAACATTACCTTGAACGATCACACAATTTCTTTAACCCAAGTAAAAGATGCTTCACAAGCTGTTGGTGCAAGTGTTTTCATAGAAAGACTTCCCGGCCATTACGATTTCAATGTTATGGAAAGAGGTGCAATGTTATCAGTCGGACAGAGACAATTGATCTCTTTTATCAGAGCTTATGTTTTCAAACCTTCAATATTGATCTTAGACGAAGCGACTTCATCAATAGACAGTGAAAGTGAAGAGCTAATTCAGAAAGCAACAGCTACATTGACAAAAGGAAGAACATCAATAGTAATTGCTCACCGTTTGGCAACTATTCAAAATGCCAATAAAATCATTGTAATGGATCACGGAAAAGTTATAGAACAAGGTAATCACCAGGAACTTTTAAGACAAGGCGGGCTTTATAAGGAGTTGTATGATAT
>JANOBV010000135.1:0-17550 GCA_031411835.1 Bacteroidota bacterium
TTGTTTCCGAATCTAAGTTTAGCAGCGACGGTGAATTAGAAGAGCGAAGCACTTATGTTTACGGCTCGCATGGAAAACTTGTTGAACATGAATTGCAATACATTGTTGATGATGCAAGTGAAAAGCGTGTGTTGACGAGAAACGAGAAAGGAAATCTCCTAAGTGAAATAAAGTATTATGGCACTGAAGAAGGTTCTCGAACTAATTATGAATACGATGAGAAAGAAAATATTGTTGCTATAGAAAGCCTTGACGAAGAAGGAGAATTCGCTTCTCGCGAAGAAATAAAATACGATGAAAAAGGTGTAGTAATTGAAAGAACGATTTTTGATCTCGATAAAAAAATTGTTTCGAGAACATCATTCAATTATTTATCTGCCACTCAAATCGAAGAAATTGAAACCGATGCAAGCGGACAAATGAAATCGAAGACGATGAATACCTTCGATGAGAAAGGAAATGAGATCAGTGCTATTCAAACAAATCCTCAAGGAAAACTGATCAGTGCAGTTTCAAATGTATTCGATGAACGTGGAAATATTATTGAAAAGATCTATAAAGATTTTTATAGTAAGAAAGTGAAGAATGAATACGATGAACTCAACCGATTGATCAAGCAAGAGATTTACGATAATTCCGGAATGCTCGTAAAAAGAAACGCTTATGTTTACGACGAAGAAGGAAATGTTTTAGAGGAACAAAATTATGAAGTGGATTCTTCGAGAGGGGGAAGGGATAGGCATTATGGGACGAGGTATGAGTATGGTGTTTAAATGAAAAATTTTTAAAAAGGCAATTTTTAGTAAAACCTTGAATTGTTATGTTAAATTATTGTCCTTTGAAGAAATAAATTCGGCATATTAAAAATAAATTATACATTTAACCTCAGTTAAGGATTTATCCGGATATTATTTCGGTTTGACAGTTTAGATTATTTATGATTGAATTAATAATATCTTCAGTTTAATTGGATTTTTAAGAGTGGAGTAAATTGATTTTTTTAAATTTAATTTATTGCCAATGAAAAAATATTTTACATTTTTATTAATGCTATTGGAAGCTGTTCCAACATTCGCTCAAGGAAATCTTGTTTTAAATCCATCTTTTGAACAAATGGATACATGCCCAAACTCATTAGATCAAGCGCGATTTGCTTTAGGCTGGTCTTCTTACAAACAATCTCCCGATTATTATAATAGTTGCGCAGGAATCAATTCGATTGTTTCCGTGCCTTCAAATGTAGCAGGGTTTCAAATGGCACATTCTGGAAATGGATATATTGGTTTGCAAACATTTTTCACCCCTGTTACAAGGGAAATAATTGGTAGCGAATTTCTAAGTCCAATGATTATTGGTCAAGAATATTTTATTTCAATTTACTTGTCGTGTGCATTTGATACTTCCGCTCAAGGTGGTCAAATTGCTTGTGCAAGTAATAAAATTGGGGTTAAATTTTCAACGGTACCCTATTCAATAAATAGTCCTGCTCCAATTGATATTTTTGCCCAAGTTTTCGTTGATTCTATTTTAAGCGACACTTCTAACTGGTTTCAACTTACAGGATCTTTTTTTGCAGATAGCGCTTATAACTATGTAATGGTTGGAAATTTTTTCGATGACTTAAATTCTGATACTTTACAATTTTTACCAAACTTCTTTAGAGCATATTATTTGATTGATGATATATGTATTAATGATAAACCAGAATGCATTTTGTCAAGTCAGACAAATGAATTGCACTTTGCTAATCCTTTATTATTTGACCAACTTAATAAAAAACATTTCATTAACTTTAGTGGAGGAGTTCCTGACAAATTATTAATTTATAATTTATACGGAAATTTAGTTTATATCGAATCCTCATTCAGCAATAAAATTATTAATGAAATTTTAATGTCAAATTTCAATGATGGAATTTACATAGCATATTTAAAAAAAACTGGAACCACTTACAAATTGAAGTTCCAGGTAATTTAACTGGTCAATTCAATAAATTAGTATAAGATAAAATTAGTATAAAATGAAATTATGCATCTGTTTTTTATTAATCTTGTTATCATTTAGAACATTTGCTCAAAGCAATTTGGTCACTAATCCTTCTTTTGAACAAATGGACAGTTGCCCAACAACAGTGAGCCAAGTTCATTTCGCAAGTGGTTGGTCGTCGTATAAACAATCTGCGGATTATTTTAATTTTTGTAATTTTCCAAGTTACCTTGTTGGAATACCTTTTAATATTAGTGGATATCAAAACCCTCATACAGGAAATGCATATATGGGCATTCAAACTTTTTTTACACCTGGAACAAGAGAAATTTTTGGTAGCCAATTGGTGAGTCCTCTCATTATTGGGCAAGAATATTTCATTTCTATGTATATCTGTTGCGGATATGACACTTCGCTACAAGGTGTTGGAATTGCTTGTGCAAGTAATAAACTTGGAGTAAAGTTTTCAACTGTTAGTTTTGATATAAATAATCCAGTGCCAATTGATAATTTCGCTCACATTTATTCTGATTCGTTATTAACTGATACCGTAGACTGGATCCAGATTGAAGGATCTTTTGTTGCTGATAGCGCATACAATTATATAATGATAGGAAATTTTTTTGATGACCTCCTCACAGATACGTTGCAGTTTATAAATGGATATTCACGTTGTTATTATCTAATCGATGATATTTGTGTTAGCAATACAAACGAATGTATACTTTTTAGCGATTTTCCTGATTTAGAAAGTCGTGCAAAACTTAATTGGTATTTAGATCCATTTAATAATAATTTTGTCATTGACATGGGTGAGACAATTTTGAGTTCAATAGATTTTTACAATATTTTCGGTCAACGAATACTTGATTTCGACATTAATAAGGAAGCTAAATTGGTTCAGTGTGCACTTGGTAATTTAAGATCCGGAATTTATTTTGCTAAAGTGGTTTCAAAAAAAAATGAATACATAATTAAATTTATCATTTATTAATATTGCTAAAAACTACACATTATGAAAAAGAAAACTAAAGTTTTATTGTTCTCATTTTTTGTCCTCATTACCAATATTTCTTAGGGACAAACTCCATGGATCACTACTGGAAATACAACTACAGGTGGAGAAAAAATGGGTTCAGCATCAGGAAATTTTGATCTCGAATTTTACATCAATAACGTAAAATTCCTGCAATTACTTACCAGTGGTGATTTGAATATCGTTGCAAATACAAATGGCTATAAAATATTTCAGCAGTATGTTCTAAGGAATAATGGAAATCCAAACAACATTTTTGTTGGTGTAAATGCGGGAAATACAAATACTACTGATAAAAATACATTTGTGGGTTTCAATACTGGGATTAACACAGGAAATACAGCTGGACTTACAAATGGGTTCAGCAATACTTATGTAGGATTTGAGGCCGGTAAAAATACAAATGAAGGTTATCAAAATGCTTTTTTGGGAGAAAGCGCAGGATACAGTAATACAAGTGGGTACCATAATACTTTTATTGGTATGAACGCTGGTCATTCTAATACTATTGGCAAGTCCAATGTATTCATAGGAACTGATGCAGGATATTCTTCCGTTAGTACTGATTATAATGTTATGGTAGGAAGAAATGTTGGATATTACAATGTTGGTGCTTGGAACTGTTTCTATGGAAAGGATGCGGGTATGTTTAATACGAACGGAACTGGAAATTGCTTTTTTGGACATCATAGTGGCGCAAACGATTTAAATACGGCACCAGGCCTATCAAGTGATGACAATGCATTTTTCGGATTTACTTCTGGTCATAATTTTTACAATGGGACTTTTAACGTTATGTTAGGATCTAGAGCCGGTCTAAATTTTGCAAATGGGAATAATAATATATTTATTGGAGGTTTAGCACAACGTTGGGCAACCTCAGCAACAATGAATAACTCTGTTTCAATCGGCTATGAAGCTACTGCTTTATCCGATAATATGTTTGTCTTGGGAAATAATAACCAAAATGTTGGAATAGGTCTATCAAATGACACATGGCCTCTTGCATATGGGCCACGAAGTAAATTAGAAATTAACTCAGATCCTGTATATACTTCTTATACTGGCACAGGAGCATTTGGTACGGGTCTCCAATTTCGTCAAGTAACTTCTACTACACCCTTGACTGCATCAAATTATATTGCACCTTATGGGCGAGTACTAACAGTAGATGCAGATGGTATCGTAAAATTAACGGACGGTGGTACTTTTGGTTACGGTTTGTGTCCTACTCCTACATTCCTTCCAATAAATATTGGAATGTATCTTAATGACTTTAGTATTTATTATGAAGGGCAAGGTTATTCAGGTAAGGACAATGTAATGATAGATGCAATTGGTCTTGGCTATTCATGTGATGTCGATTTGCCGGGCAAGTTAAGTGTCGATCAAACCTACACAAGTGCTAGTGTTGATTTTGCGACAACTGCAGGATATTTTCACAATGGAGATATAACATCTAATTCACCGGGTTATGATTTTGCAAAGCGCTCTATTTATTCAATATGTGATGGCTATTCTATGAACAATGAAGATTGGGGGATTTCAAATGTTGCAGGTGATTTTGTTGCTACAAATTCTGAATATCTTAATATAGCAGTCCGTGGCAGAACAGGTATTCATGGGCCCGTTCGTACTTATGGGCAATATGGTTTTGGTGGTTATTTTCAAGCTATAAAATCATCTGTGCAAGATATTGGAGTTTGCGCAATCAGCGACGGAAATGGTAGCAATTCAAATTACGGAATTTATGCTTCTGCGCCTATCGGATTTTGCACAACCGGGTCCTGTTCTGATGCAGCCGGATATTTTAACGGTGATGTTTACACTACATCATCAGCATATTTTACTTCTTCTGACATAAATCTTAAAGACAATATTCAGCCAATTCAAAATTCGACAGCAATAGTCACAGCATTGAGTCCAAAAACATTTTCTTATCGTACAAGTCAGTTTCCATATTTGAATCTTGCAGCCGGAGTACATGGTGGATTAATAGCGCAAGAGGTTCAGACTATTCTTCCCCAACTGGTTAAAAGTTTTAAAGTCCCTGCACGAATTGATAGTACAGGAATGTTGGACACCACAGGTACAAATACACCATTTTTAGCTGTTAATTATTTAGGTATTATTCCTTACCTCATTGGAGCAGTAAAAGAACAACAACAAAGCATAGATTCATTACGTTCACAATTACAAGATGCTGTAGCTCTGATTAATAATTGCTGCGGTTCAGGACAGAGAAACTCCGGCCATTCTGGAGACGAACAGGGAAATAATGAAGAAGAAAATTCGAAGTCAACGATTAATGTTGAATTGAGTGATGCAAATACAATCATCTTAGATCAAAACTCTCCTAACCCTTTTAGTGAAGAAACTGTAATTACCTATGTTATTCCAAAAGAAGTTTCAAAGGCAATCATAATGATCTATGATAATTCGGGTCAAGTTTTGAAAACAATAACAATAAATGAACGCGGTCATGGTTCACTTCATATTTATGCAGAAAAACTTAGTAGTGGAATATATTCCTACACTTTAATTGCTGACGGAAAAAAGGTTGATTCAAAACAAATGGTTTGTCAGAAATAATAGATTTATTTTATCTAAATTAAAAAAGGGAAGCAGAGTAAATTTGCTTTCCTTTTTTTTTATTGCTTTTTATATAACTTATATACATTCAATTCTAAATCGATTTCAGAATAGTTAGAAAGGGTCGAATCTTTTTTTTTCGATACATAATATATTTGATTTCTATTTTCATCGGTTGCATCTAATGAAATCCCATAATACCGTTGGAAATATAAATGCAGCACCCATGTCCTGAAAAGTTCTTTATCAATTGCAATTGAAGTGTTTTCGGGAACGAATTTTCCAATCTTGTAAATGTCACTTAACATTTCTTTGTCCCTTTTTGATGTCCCGAAATTTGTGATTGTCAAAATAATTGTCACAATGAATATGGCAAATGATGTTAGCCTAACAAGAGACTGAAATTTTGTTGACTTTAATTTGTCTAATAATTTTGTTAACTGCTCTATTACGAGAAACGATAATGCTAAAGCATAGAATGGAAAGGTTGGGACTAAATAAAAACGCCTTTGTTCTGCTGTTATTAGTAATGGTAATGTTCCTGCCAAAGCAATCAGAAGAAAAAGTAGCGCATACTTTAGATTTCCGTTTTTTGCGATCGTGTTAATCGTTAATTTATTTTTTACAGACAATGCAAGAATTGTAATGCAAATAAGAATTGGTGTGATCTGTTCTGAAAGTAAACGGAATAAAAGATAGAATCTGGTATTGGTCGTTGCCGTTGCAGGATTTGTAAATGTGTTGAGAATCCGAGTGTGATAATAACCAATGAAATAATCTCTTGTTGGTGTATACTGGTACAAGCAAAATCCTAAAGTGGTAAGTGCGATTCCGAGAATAATCGAATGTTTGATGGCTGTTTTGAAATAGAATCTGTCGATTGCAATTGCGAACGATAAAAAGCCGATCAAAGTAAATGTACCTTGAATTCCTTTGCACATGGCAGCTAGAAGGATGCAAATTGACATAAGCAATAAAGGAATAGCCTTTTTAGAATTTCTCTGAATGACATCGAACATAAAATACACACTTGAAAGAATAAAAATACTCATCGTATTTTCTTCCATGTTATTTGTAAACGACCAGAAACATGCCGGTGGAATGATCCAAAGTAAAACAGGAAGCCACCAATGATCTTTATATTCAGGATTGTTTCTATTTACTTTTTGCCACAGTACTTTAATTAAAATCAAATTGATCAAAGCTGTAGTGAATGAATAAATTCGTTCCGTGTACATTGAGTAACCGAAAAGCTTAAAGAAGAATGAAGTGATCCAGATCGTTAATGGTGGCTGATCGAAATATTGAGGCGAGATGAAATTTGTAAGATGAAGTTGCCACCAACTTCCGATTCCTAGTGATAGATTTCTTGCTACTGTTGCGTAGATCATTCCGTCCATGAACATGCCGTCTTGGATGAGCCAGGGGAGGATCAATATTAGAAAAATGCTAATGGTTAATAGTTGGAACGATCGGTTCATTTTTTTTGAAAAGTTTAATTTGTTTAAATGGTTTAAGGGGCTTAAAGGGTTTAATGTGTTCTGCTTGCACCTTAAACCCTTTAAACCCATTAAACAATTTAAACCAAACTATAACCTCTAAGAAATAAAAGACTACTTAATAAAAGCACTAGCCATTTCAAGTGCCTTACTAAGTCCTGCCGGATTTTTACCGCCTGCTGTCGCATAGAAAGGTTGGCCACCGCCGCCGCCCTGAATCTCTTTCGATAATGCACGAATGATATTGGTTGCGTTGAGGTTTTTATCTTTTACAAGATTGTCGGAAACGATCAGGCTCAACATTGCTTTACCATCTATTTCTGCACCTGCGAGGAAGAATAAATTGTCGATCTGATTTTTTAATTCGAACGATAAATTTTTCAATGCATCTGCAGTTGGCAATTCGATTTTTTCAGCAAGGAAATTAACTCCGTTCACTGATTTTATTTTACCGATGAGTTCTTTCTTGATGACTTGCGTTTTTTCATTCACGAAAACATTGATCTGCTCTTGAAGCGAAGTATTCTCATCAAGTAAACCTTGAATCCGTTGAACAATGTCTTTCGGGTTTTTAAGAATTTCTCTAATTGAATTCAATTGTAATTGTTGCTCTTCAAAAAATGTATCTGCTTTATCGGCTGTGATTGCTTCTATTCTTCGTACTCCTGCTGCAACTGCGCTTTCGGAAACAACTTTTATTTGGCCGATGTGTCCCGTTGCTTTTACATGTGTTCCGCCACATAGTTCGATTGAAAATGAAGGATCGAATGTGATCACTCGTACAAATTCTCCATACTTTTCGCCAAACAATGCCATTGCGCCCATATCCATCGCTTGTTGAACAGGGACATTTCTTCTTTCATCCAATAAAATATTCTCGCGAATTTTTTCATTCACAATTTTTTCGATCTTCTGAATTTCTTCATCAGTCACTTTTGCAAAATGAGAAAAATCGAAACGTGTTTGCTCTTCATTTACCATTGAACCTTTTTGATTCACATGTGAACCCAATACTTGTTTCAATGCTGAATGGAGTAGGTGAGTAGCAGAATGATTATTTGTAATCTGCTTACGACGTGATGTATTTATTTTTGCAAAGAATGTTGCACTTACATCTTTTGGAAGTTTATCTACGTAGTGAATGATCAAATTATTTTCTTTCTGCGTATCAGTGATCGATGTTTTTTCACCATTCGCCTCTATGTATCCTGTATCGCCGACTTGTCCACCACTTTCTGCATAGAACGGTGTACGATTCAACACCAATTGATATTGTTCTTTGTTTTTTGCTTTTACTTTTCTGTATCGTAAAATTTCTGCTTCGCCATCTGTTTCATCGTAGCCGATGAATTCAACTTCTTCGCCTTCTTTTATAATTACCCAATCGTCGGTATCCACTACAGCAGCTGCTCTTGAACGTTCTTTTTGTTCGTCGAGACATTTGTTAAAACCTGTCATGTCAACTTCCATTCCTCGTTCACGAGCCATCAATTGTGTTAAGTCAATTGGAAATCCGAAAGTGTCGAAAAGTTCAAATGCAAATTTGCCATCTACATTCTTTCCTTTGTACTCATCGAATTTTTTTATTCCTGTATCAAGTGTTCTTAAGAATGAATTTTCTTCCTCTGTAATTACACGAATCACAAAATCCTGTTGTGCTTTTAATTCAGGAAATACATCTTTGAATTGTTCAGCGAGAATCGGAACCAATTTATTCATGAATGGTTCTTTCAAATTCAGAAAAGTAAATCCATAACGAACAGCGCGACGAAGGATCCGACGAATAACATAACCTGCTTTATTATTACTTGGTAATTGTCCATCTGAGATCGCTAATGCAATTGCACGAATGTGGTCAGACATTACTCGCATTGCAATATCAGTTTTTTCAGCAGCACCATATTTCACTCCTGAATTCAGAGCGATGAATTGAATCATCGGTTGAAATACATCAGTATCATAATTCGAAGTCTTGCCTTGCATAGCCATGCACAATCTTTCGAAACCCATTCCGGTGTCGACATGTTGCGCAGGTAATTTATCAAGACTTCCATCAGCTTTGCGATTGAATTCCATGAATACATTGTTCCAGACTTCTATCACTTGCGGATGCGATTCATTGACCAATGTTTTCCCATCAACTTTTTTGCGGTCTTCATCTGAACGAAGGTCGATGTGAATTTCAGTACATGGACCACATGGACCCGTTGCACCCATTTCCCAAAAGTTGTCTTTTTTATTACCTCGAAGAATTCTGTCTTCCGGCATCACTTTTTTCCAATGATCAAAACTTTCCTGGTCAAATGCTAGATTCTCTTTGCTATCACCTTCAAATACAGTAACGTACAAACGATCTTTCGATAATTTATATACCTCAGTGAGTAATTCCCAGCTCCAAGCAATTGCATCTTTTTTAAAGTAATCGCCAAAAGACCAGTTGCCAAGCATTTCAAACATCGTATGATGATACGTGTCAATTCCAACTTCCTCAAGGTCATTGTGTTTACCTGAAACGCGCAAACATTTTTGTGTGTTGGCAATTCGCGAATATTTGGCGGGTGAATTGCCAAGAAAGATATCTTTGAACTGATTCATGCCAGCATTAGTGAACATGAGTGTAGGATCGTTTTTCACCACCATTGGCGCTGAAGGAACGATGTGGTGTCCTTTACTCTTGAAAAATTCAAGGAAAGCAGTCCGGATTTGAGCCGAAGTCATCATTGTAGATTAAATTGGTTGTAGTAAATTGAGAGCGTATATTTGCATCCCAAAGTCGGGCGAAGATAAACAGGATAAACGAATTTTTATAGAATGCCGAACGTAAAATATCACTTCAATACTGCCACACTCAAATATGAGCGAGTAATCGTGAGTTGGAAGAAGCGACTATTTCGGCTTTTGGGGTGGCTCGCTACGGCTGTAGTTTTTGGTGCCATCATCATGCTTTTCGCTTACAACTTTTTTGATTCACCGAAAGAGAAGCGTTTAAAGCGTCAACTTGAAGAGACCACTTATCAGCTCGAATTACTTAAGCAAAGAAGTGATCAAGTTTCTGAAGTGTTGAAAGACATTCAGGAAAGAGATAATACGATCTATCGTGTGATCTTTGAAGCGGAACCAATTCCTGCCAGTATCAGAGGAGCAGGATATGGCGGCGTGGATCGTTATAACAAATTGCGTGATATGTATAATGCAGACCTAGTGGTTGATGTCACAAAAAAAATCGATCAGCTTTCAAAGCAATTGTATGTGCAATCCAAATCGTACGATGAAGTATGGCAACTTGTGAAAAACAAAGCGCAGATGCTATCATCGATTCCTGCAATTCAACCGGTGTCGAATAGAGATATGACTCGAGTTGCATCCGGTTATGGCTGGAGAATTCATCCGATCTACAAAACTGAAAAGCTTCATACGGGCATGGATTTCACAGCACCAATCGGTACAGAAATATATGCAACAGGAAATGGTACTGTAGTCAAGGTTGAAAATGACGGTAGAGGTTATGGAAATAATATTATAATCAGTCATGGTTATGGCTATGAAACCTTATATGGTCACATGAGTAAGTTTAATGTTCGACAAGGGCAAAAAGTGAATCGTGGCGACTTAATCGGATTTGTAGGAAATACGGGTACATCTACTGGCCCGCATTTACACTATGAAGTTCGTAAAAATGGAAACCCGATAAATCCAGTTAACTTCTATTATAACGACCTTAGTCCTGAAGAATATACTAAGATGTTGGAGATCTCATCGCAAGCCGGACAAGCATTCGATTGATTTGGAAAATTAAAACTTACGTTCTATATTCGCTTAACTTAAAAGGACCCCAAATGCCGTATAAAGAGAAAGAAATCGAGAAATTGTACTATACTATTGGTGAAGTAGCTCTGATGTTTAATGTAAATACTTCTCATATCCGTTTCTGGTCAAAGGAATTTGATGTCATTCGTCCTGCTACCAATAAAAAAGGTAACAGAATGTATACACAACCTGATATTGAAAATTTCAAGAAAATTTATCACCTGGTAAAAGAAAAAGGGTTTACTCTTAAAGGTGCTAAAACAGAATTGAAAGACATGAAACTTTTCAAACCTGAATTCCATGGTGAAGCTAGCGAGGTTCAGTTACATGATAACCCTCTTGAAATTCCGATTTTTACTTCTTCTCAATCTGACCAGGATTCTTTTGTAAATAAAATTGCATTGAAAAATTCGTTATCGAAAATTAAAGCTTCGCTGATGGATATGCAACGTGATCTTTCTGTTTTAGAATCAAAATAATCGTTACGATTATTTTGATTGCGAATATGTTTATAATTCTCTTTCGAAGTTTAATAAAAGAACCTGCATTTAGTTTTAAAAATCATTCAACATATTTCGTGTCGATGAATTTCATTTCCAAATGATCATGAAAAAAATATTCTCCTTAGTAATCTTCTTCTTATTTTTTCTTTCGTCTAAAGCTCGCGAAGGAATGTGGTTCCCTCAACTGCTTGAGCAGTTGAATGAAACTGAAATGCGTCAGCTAGGAATGAAGATCACTGCTGAAGATATTTATAGTGTAAATAAAACTAGTATAAAAGATGCTGTTCTGCAATTTGGTGGTGGGTGCACGGGTGAATTAATTTCAGCTCGTGGATTATTGGTAACAAATCATCATTGCGGTTTTTCTCAAGTGCAATCACTTAGTTCAATTGAAAACAACATTCTGAAAAATGGCTTTTGGGCAATGAACGATTCGTCTGAAATTCCTTGCCCCGGATTAACTGTAACTTTTGTTCGAGAGATCAAAGATGTAACGTCTATTGTGCTTGCTAATGTTTCTTCAGATCTGAGCGAAGAAAATAGAAATGTGATTACAAAAAGTATTTGTGATAGTATTGAAAAAGCAAATGGTGACGGGAAAAATATCAAAGCATTTGTCAGATCGTTTTTTAGTGGGAACGAATATTTTTTATTTATAACACAAGTCTTTCGTGATATCCGATTAGTCGGAGCACCTCCCGTATCTGTTGGTAAATTTGGTGGCGAAGCAGATAATTGGCTGTGGCCACGTCACACGGGTGACTTTTCTTTGTTCAGGATTTATTGCGATTCTTCAAATCTGCCTGCAGATTATTCAAAAGACAATGTGCCATATACATCGAAGAAGTTTCTCGAAATAAATATCGAAGGAGTGAAGGAAAATGATTTTACATTTGTTTATGGTTTTCCTGGAAGAACAAATGAATATCTGAGTGCTTCTTCTCTTGATCTTATTTACTCGCAGTCAAATCCAAATAAAATTAAGATCCGTGATGAAAGACTGAATATCTGGAGAACTGATATGTATTCGAATGATACGATCTATTTGAAGTATGCAAGCCGGTTCAAATCACTTTCGAACTATTATAAAAAATGGAAAGGCGAGAACCTAGGATTGAAATCTTTCAATGTTGTTGGGCAAAAAAAAGTATACGAGTCGAAAATTATTGTTGAATCAAATGGCAAAGCGAAACCAATTTTAGATAGTATTGAAGTATTGAACGTTAAACTCAAACCACTTCAGTATAATTCAGATTATTTTGTAGAATGTTTGCTTGGAATTGAAATCGCTGGACTTTCGCAGAAATTCCATAAGTTGATTTCATTATCGCAAAGTGATACGACTTCAAAAGAAGTCATGGATAAAGAACTCACGAGATTAAAAGCTGATTATAGAGGGTTTCACAAAAACTATTCGCACAAAACGGATAGAGCAATTTGTTTGGCCATGTTAAAACTTGCAGACAAAAGTCTTTCTCCGGAATTCAAACCTTCTTTTTATTCTATGTTGAAGACTGAAAACGATTTTGAGATTTACGTTGATAAATTGTTCTATGGTTCTTTGCTGACCGATACAACTGAAGTACTTGAACTATTAAATTCGTTCAACAAGAGAAAGCTCAAGCGAATTTTGAAAGACGATGCTTATCTTTTTGGGAAGGAAATAAATATTATTTCGCAAAGTATAACAACTAAAATGTCACCAATAAATGTTGAACTGGGAAGGCTTCAACGAAATTATGTAGCGCTAATTCGTGGAGTCGATAAAGATAGAAAGTTCTTCCCTGATGCTAATAGTACTTTGCGAGTTTCATATGGTAACGTAAAAGGAATGAATCCGTCTGATGGTAAGAAGTATGACTTTTTTACAACAACAGATGGAATACTTGAGAAGATCGACAATTCTGATCCGGATTTTGAATTCCCTGCTGCCTTAGAAAAATTAATTCGTGATAAAGATTTCGGTGCGTATGAAAAAAACGGTTCGGTGCCTGTAGCATTTCTAGCTTCCAATCATACAACAAATGGAAATTCAGGAAGCCCGGTGCTGAATGCAAATGGTCAATTGATTGGCGTTAATTACGATCGAGTATGGGAAGGAAATATGAGTGATTATTTTTTCGATGAAAATACGTGCCGAAATATAGCATTAGACATGCATTACTTTTTATTTGTCGTAGAAAAATATGGGAAAGCCAAAAGGTTGATCGAAGAAATGACAATTGTCAGATAGCTGAAGAATGAAAAAATGAAAAATGAAAAATGAAAAATGAAAAATGAAAAATTGCGAGTTGGAAATTATTTGACTACCCGATATTTTTCATTTTTCATTTTTTTTGCTTTGGAATTAAATAGCGCGACACATAGTCACTTACGCCTTCTTCCAAAGTGTGAAATGGAGTAGTGTAGCCAATACTTTTTAACTTAGACATATTTGCTTCCGTGAAATATTGATATTTGTCGCGGATGTCAATAGGCGTATCTATAAAATCAATTTGTTCTGGTTTTCCCATTGCTTTAAATGTATTCTTTACAAGATCAAGAAATGTGCGGGCTTTTCCTGAACCCAAATTATAGATCCCTGAATCTTTCCGATTGTTCAATAAGAACATGCAAACTGAAGTCACATCTTTCACATAAACAAAATCACGTAATTGTTCGCCATCTTTATATTCCGGATTGTGTGACCGGAATAACTTCATTTCGCCGGTTTTGCTAATTTGATTGAATGCATGAAAAATCACAGAAGCCATTCTGCCTTTGTGAAATTCATTCGGGCCATACACATTGAAGAATTTTAACCCAACCCAGAAATATGGTTTTCTCTCCTGAGCTAATGCCCATTTATCGAAATCGTTTTTCGATTCGCCATATGGATTCAGCGGTACAAGTTTTTCAATCATTGCTTCATTGTCGTCATACCCGAATTCACCATTACCATAAGTTGCAGCTGAAGATGCATATACTAAAGGCAAACCAAATTCAACACATGTATTCCAGATGTCTTTTGTATAATTCAAATTCAATTCATCAAAGATCTCTTTGTTGAATTCTGTTGTGTCTGTTCTCGCGCCGATATGAAAAATGAATTGAACAAAACGATGGTTTTCTTTTAGCCATTGCTGGAACAAATTTCTTTCAATCTTTTGTGAAAATATTTTCCCTTCAAGATTTTTGTTTTTGTCGGCGTGACTGAAATCGTCAACTATGACGATGTCATTGTATCCTTCTCCATTCAATTTTCCTACTAAACAACTGCCGATAAAGCCGGCTGCTCCTGTTACAATGATCATAGTGCAAATAAAATAAAAATTTCCGTCTTTAGAATTATGAATTTGTATTTAGATAAAAATGTTGCTGTCATTCAATCCAAGATTGCTGAACATTTCATGAACTGCTTTTTTCCCATCTGCGCCAAGGTCAAGAGAAAATGAATTTACATAGAGGTCAATATGTTTCTGACGTACTTCCGCCGACATTTCTTGAGCATGTTTTTCTACATATTCGTATGACGATTCAGGATTCTCAAATGCGTATTCTACACTTTTTCTTAATACGCGTTCTACTTTTTTCTTTACATCTTCAGAAAGATCTCTACGAATTGCAATCCCACCAAGGGGGATAGGAAGTTGAGTTTTCTTTTCCCAAAGATCACCAAGATCGGCGATCTTCGATAAACCTTTTGCTTCATAAGTAAAACGGTTTTCATGGATAATCACACCGGCGTCAACTTTTTCCTCAAGTATGGCAGATTCAATATCTGAGAAAACCATTTCATTCACATTCGTCAATTCCGGAAAGAACGTTCTGAATAAAAAATATGCAGTAGTATTTTTTCCGGGAATTGCAATTGACTTAATTTCATTCTTTGGATCATTGAATTTCTTTTTTGAAATGAATAATGGTCCAACGCCTTTTCCCAGCGCACTTCCTGAGGAAAGTAGTTGATATTTTTCATACACTTTTGCATAAGCAAAGAAACTCAATTTTGTAATTTCAAGTTCACCTGCAAATGCTTTTCTGTTTAATGTTTCAACATCATCAAGTACAGGTGCGAATTCCAATCCTTCTGTATCGATCTTGCCATGGATCATGGCATCGAAAATAAAAGTGTCGTTCGGACATGGAGAAAAACCGAGAGTCAGTTTTGTCATTCTGTAATTTCCTGAAGTATTTGGATTATAGTTTTGTGTAAATTAGAAAGTGCAAGCGGAATGTTCCAACTCTCGCGATTCCTTTTTTCTACATAATTGGAAATGCTTCTTAGTTGAATTGCCATTGTTCGTTCGCGCTTGCAAACAAATAAAAATGCTGCACCTTCCATTGTTTCGACTGATGGATTTAATCTGTCAACAATTTTCTCAATACTGCTATCATTTCCATGAACTGTATTTACTGTAATGCCGGTTACAACAGGCAAACTGTTAAGTGTATCAGAGTGGTAATCGATTTCTAGACTCACAGAAGAAAGTCCTTCGAGCCCCATGTCTTCTAGTGTCAGAAAATGATCTCCATCTTCAGCACCAACTTCGGAAAGATGATCGACTTCTACTCTTACTACTTCTCCAATTTCAAGACTTCGATCAAAACTTCCGGCTAGTCCTATATTTATTGCTAGGTCGTATTCACCGGCGGCAAATTGCCTGGTTATCATATAAGCAGTCGGGACCATCCCAATTCCAGTAATTAAAAAGTCAATTTCATGGCCATATGTGTCAATTTCCTTCAAAATTGAAATTTCATCGGCTGTCGCAGCTGCTATTAATATCTTCATAAATGCAAAGATAGTTCGCAGATTGAACATTCCTTCTCTCCAAAGGTTTATCTTTGCAGCTTCTATCTTTATAAAATGATCTATATAACTAGAAAAGAGTCGTTTAGCGCTGCACATAAATTGGCGCGCCCTGATTGGTCTGAAGCTAAAAACTCTGAAGTTTTTGGAAAATGCTCCAATCCCAATTGGCATGGTCACAATTATATCTTGTGGGTTACTGTAAAAGGTGAAGTTAATCCCGAGACAGGTTTTGTGGTAAATTTGTCGGAAGTGAGCGAAATCATTAAAAAATATATCCTTGAAAAAGTAGATCATAAGAATCTAAATTCCGATGTAGACTTTATGATGGGAAAATTAAGCTCCACTGAAGTATTAGCGATCGAATTCTGGAAACAGATCGTTACTCCAATAAACGCATTGGGTTGTAACTTGCATTCTGTAAAAATTCAGGAGACAGAGAAAAACTTTGTTGAATACTTTGGTGTTTAGTTAGGTATTATGGCAGAACATTATCTAGAAAATGATGAATCGATCGGATATAAGAAGATCGATCAATACAATCCAAAACTGATTCAGTCGATCTCTTCTCATTATACAGAGATCGTAAAACTTGTTGGTGAAGATCCTGAACGTGAGGGTTTATTAAAAACACCTGAACGGGCTGCAAAAGCTATTCAGTTCCTAACACATGGGTATGATCAAGATCCTGAAAAGATTCTTCGATCAGCTTTATTCACTGATGAATACCGTCAAATGGTAATCATCAAAGACATAGAAATTTACTCTATGTGTGAACATCATTTGTTACCTTTCTTTGGGAAGGCTCACATTGCTTATATCCCTGATGGAAAAATAGTTGGGCTAAGTAAAATTCCTCGGGTAGTCGATGCATTCGCACGCAGATTGCAAGTTCAGGAGCGACTTACGACAGAAATTCGTGATTGTTTGCAAAATACTCTAAACCCACTTGGTGTTGCTGTTGTAATAGAAGCAAAGCACCTATGTATGTTGATGCGTGGTATTCAAAAACAGAATTCTGTTGCAACAACGTCAGCTTTTACCGGCGAATTTGAACATGAAAAGACTCGAGCTGAATTTTTCAGACTTATTTCTGCCAATCTTTCATAATTCTGCCAATAGGAACGAATTTTGACAATCGGAGTTAGAATTACAAATACTATATTTGTATTTAATTATTGAACCGATAAATTCAAAAAAAAATATGGAAAACAACAATTGGAGTTTTAACTCCGTCCAACAACAATCGGCAGTAGATTCTCAATCGATCTCAAGGACGTTCATTGCAAGTGTATTTTCTTGGATGGGTGTTGCGTTGGCTATCTCTGCGATTAC
>JANOBV010000136.1:0-58640 GCA_031411835.1 Bacteroidota bacterium
TGCACATCGAGGTAAGCCGAAGATTTTACTTCGCCGCCAAGTACAACCTGGCCTGTAGTTACTAACGTCTCGCACGCAACTTTAGAAGTTGAATCATAAGCGAGGAAATGATCGATTAGCGCATCAGAGATTTGATCCGCGATCTTGTCCGGGTGACCTTCGGAAACAGATTCTGAAGTGAACAGATAAGACATAGTCTTTAGAAAGATTTTTGGTTAGAGAATAATAATTCAAGGGAAAAGGGACAGCCGGGAAAACAAATTGCCTTAGCATTTTTTTTACCGTGGTTGCAATATCCCATAGGGATCAAATCCTTCCACCTTTGACGGCAAAAGTAGGAAAATATCAGTATTCAAATACAAATGATTTATTTTTTTTGAACAAGAATGGACTTAAAATGCCCCGAAATCAGTAATTCTTGCCGTTGTAGAAGATCGTTGTCGTATTAACTCCAACTTCATACTTCAAAACATTCCCATTCAGAAAGTAGCTATTGACAATTTCATAGGTCACTGTATAGGTTTTTCCCTTGTGAAAAAGCATGAGAGTTCCGTTATCGCCAATCCATGCGACACCGTCATTTCCCATTTTGTAATTCCTCGGAATCCAGCTTTGGAGTTGAGTTGACTTACCATCATAATAAACATTGAAGGTATTATTATAACCGTAGATGATTGTATTTCCTTTTACATCAAAAAACGCCGGACGGTCAGGAAGTACTTTAAACGATGCACCTTTTTCAAAGATCTTGAAATTTCCAAGGTTGTCGATATAAGCCATATTTGCAAATCCCACTTTAAAAGAATCGGGTGGAAAAGTTTCTACTACTGCAGTATCGCCTTTATAAAACAGACGAAACTGCTGAAGGTAATCGTCGACATAAGCAACAATATCGCGACCGGAAGAATAGGCAAGCGGAGCAATATTATCGAGTTGATAAAGTTCGCCATGATAAAACACATTGAAGAAATTCGATTGGTTTACCCAGGCAACTAAATTTGATCCTGTCTTGATCGACTTTGGCTTTTCTAAGTATGAATCTTCCATGTCCACAACTTTGCCATCGTAATAAGCGCTGAACACATTTTTCGAATCGTCAAAAAAAGCAAGAATACTGTCATTGATAGCATACATCGTATTGTAGTAGCAAAGAGTTCTCTTTTCGCCTTTGTCAAAAGCATAAAGCACATCGCCAACTTTAAAGGAGATCAAATAATCTGTTACGTTATAAGTGAAGTCGGCTGCATTCACCATTGTGATCGTTGCCCCATTTGAGTAGACTCTGAAATCGTTTTTATTGTCAATGTATGCAACTGAATTCCCCGCATACTTGTAATTTCTCACCGGTAAATATTCCAGTTCGCGAAAAACTCCATCGTCAAACACTTGCAAATTCCCTCTGTAATCCGGATAAGCTGCCAAATTCTGAGCATAAACATTCGCCTCTGCAAAAATGCAAATCAGTAAAATGATTTTGTATGTAAAATTGTAAAGTCGATGCATTTTTTTGAAAATCGTAATTAGTAATTAGTGATTAGTAATTCGAAGTAGAAGGTTAAAATCCGAGTTTCATTATTCACTATTAGTTATTAGCTATTAGTGAGTTGTTGAAACACGTCTTCCAGTTTTTGTTCCTCAACCTGCAATGAAAGCGCAGTAAGATCATTTGCTACGGCCCATTTGAAAATAGCACTACGTGCATTCAAATCATTTACTTTTAGTCGCCATTTATTTCCGTTCATGTTTTCGCATGATTGTACACCGGCAATTGCACGAAGTTGTTTTTCTGAAACTGCAGAATCAAATTCAACTAGAATAATTTCACCACTAACGCGACTTTTCTGAAGGACACTAGTATTTTCATTTGCAACGATCTTTCCGCGATTGATAATTATAACTTTGTCGCAGATCGCTTCCACTTCTTGCATAATGTGAGTAGAAAGAACAACGGTTTTTTCTTTACCAATAGATTTGATCAATGCTCTGATCTCTGTCAATTGATTTGGATCAAGTCCTGATGTAGGTTCATCAAGAATTAAAACTTTCGGATCATGAATAAGAGCTTGAGCAAGTCCTACACGTTGTCTATATCCTTTTGAAAGTGCGCCGATCTTTTTGTTTTGTTCAACAGTTAGTCCAGTCACTTCGATCAGTTCTTTGATCTTAGCTTCTTTCTTTCCTTCGAATTTGTAAACACCGCAAATGTAATTGAGATATTCTTTTACATACATTTCAGGATATAAAGGATTATGTTCAGGTAGGTAACCAACGAGTTTTTTGACTTCGAGAGATTGTTCGGTTACATCAAATCCGCAGACAGAAACTTGTCCTGATGTTTGAGGAATATAGCAAGTGATAATTTTCATTATCGTCGATTTCCCTGCACCATTTGGTCCGAGGAATCCGATTACTTGTCCGCTACCGATTTCAAAAGAAACGTCGTCTAATGCTTTTTGTGTCCCGTAAATCTTGGTGATATTTTTTACTGAAATCATACTTCGTTTTTGTAGTATAAAATGTAGGGCAAAACTAATGCTTTTAATTGAATTTTAATTTCCTAATTTCGCCCTACTTTATGCAAGGAATCGTAATCAAATCAACAGGGAATCAATATCTACTTCGAATGGATGATCAAACACAGATCATTGGACGAATTAGAGGGAATCTCCGTTTGCAGGATTTTGAAGCAACGAATCCATTAACGGTTGGCGATAGAGTAGAAGTTGACATTAACAATTTTGAAGGTGAATTGCATTGGATAACAGCACTCGTTAAACGGAAAAATTACATCATCCGTAAGTCTGTTAAGTTGTCGAAGCAGGTTCAGATCATTGCTGCCAATATCGATTTTGCATTTGTTGTAGCGACTCCGGTTTTGCCGAAGACATCACTTGGATTCATTGATCGATTTCTATCGACTGCCGAAGCATATAATATTCCAGGTGGAATCATTTGGAACAAAGCGGATCTTTATGAAGAAGACATTCGTGAGTTTTTAGCTGAGGTTAACGGATTGTATGAGTCAATAGGATACAAGACGTTTGTTGTTTCTTCTATAAGTGGCAAAGGTTTAGATGAATTGTCGGAAACGCTGAAAGATAAAATCAACCTTTTTTCCGGACATAGTGGAGTAGGGAAGTCATCGCTCATTAACAAATTGATTCCAACATTAAGTTTGAAGACGGCGAAACTTTCTATGCAACATATGAAAGGAACTCATACTACTACATTTGCTGAAATGTATTTACTTCCGTTTGGTGGATTTATAATTGACACACCAGGTATCCGTGAGTTTGGAACGATCGATTTCAATCCAAAAGAGATCTCGCATTATTTCCCTGAAATATTTCATGCTAGCAAAGGCTGCAAGTTCAATAATTGCATTCACACAAACGAAAAGGAATGTGCTGTGAAAACAGCAGTAGAATCAGGTGAGATTGCAATGAGTCGTTATGAAAGTTATCTCAGTATTTTAAGCGGTCAAGATATTTTTAAATAGTCCTAAATAAATCAGTACAATCATTCCAACTAGTGTCATCAGTTCAATCAATTCAATCAGACCATTCAGTTCAATCAGCTTAATCCTGGTCAAATATGCGTTGTGTCATTCAAAGAGTATCGGAAGCTTATGTTACGATTGATGGTAAAATAAAATCCTCAATTGGTGCCGGACTTTTAATTTTAGTTGGAATTGAAGCCGAAGACAGCAATGAAGACATTGAGTGGCTTTGCGGCAAAATTTCAAAGCTGAGAATTTTCAATGATACAGAAGGTGTGATGAATTGTTCAATCACAGAAATAAATGGCGATGTATTATTGATCAGTCAATTTACATTGCATGCATCAACGAAAAAGGGAAATCGTCCATCCTATTTAAAAGCAGCAAAGCCTGAATTTGCAATTCCTATATATGAGAAATTTATTGCTCAGATGGAAATTGAATTGGGCAAGAAAATATTTACCGGCGAATTTGGTGCAGACATGAAAGTAAGATTGTTGAACGATGGTCCGGTTACAATTATAATTGATTCAAAGAATAAAGAATAGAAACAAGCTATGAATTCAGAGTTGACAATCGAACAAGCTCAACAAAAAGTTGATGAGTGGATCAAGAAATACGGTGTTCGTTATTTTAATGAGTTAACTAACATGGCTATTCTCACAGAAGAAGTCGGTGAAGTTGCGCGTATCATGTCTCGTACCTATGGCGAACAATCTTCAAAAGAATCTGACTTGAAAAAACAATTGCCCGATGAATTGGCAGATGTGTTATTCGTATTGATCTGTATCGCTAATCAAACCGGAATAAATTTGCAGGAAGCTTTTGATCGGAATTTGGAGAAGAAGTCACAAAGGGATGCTAATCGGCACCTAGATAATCCGAAGCTTTGAAATGGTGAGTAGTAAGTGGTAATTGGTAAGTAGCAATACTTACTTAATTGCAAGCAATTACCTATAAAGTAACCGTTGCTACTTACCACTCACCACTTACTACTTACCTTTTTTATCCTCCGGAAAATAAAACCTTAAATCAACCGTCAAATAATTCCCAACCAAAAGATTTCCAATTGCAACGTCTTTACTATGGTATTTATAACGTACCTGATCAAAGTAAATGTACTTGAATGGTCGGTGATAAGAAACGCCGAAATAAATCGTTCCGCTTTTTGGAGTTCTGTATTCAAATCCTACATTTCCATTGATAGCAAATTGAAAAATTTGTCTATACGCTGAAACATGGTTGAAATAATAATCATACGTCTGAATGTTACTTGCAAACATATCGACTGCCGGACCAAGTCCTCCGCTTGCATAAAGATTTTCGCCAACGCGAGTAAAGATCATTGCTGTAACAGGAACTTCGTAGCCAATAATTCTATATGACGATTCGCCTTTAAATGCTGTATCTGAATCTGTAATAGTAAGGCTGTATTTTCTTTTCACATAATTGATTCCTGTTTCAAGAGAGATCAAATCAGAGAATGAATGTCTGATAATTAGTCCCGCGCTAAATCCTGAAGTAAGTTCAGTTTTAAAATTGACCTTGGCGCTGTCATTAAATATTGGTCCGGTATTTAGAAAGTTGAATGGAAAAATTGGCTTGAACTGAATACCAAGTGTAGTTAGACCTTTTTGTGCAAAGAGTGTTGTCCCGTTAAAAATCAGGAAGCAAAAAAAAATACTCTTTGAAATGAATCGCATATAAATTATTGATTTGACATTTTTTTCAATTTGTCAAGATAGCTCATGAAGGCGATCCAGTATTCTTGATTTCCCGGTGATGAAGGCCATAAAACTTTTGAGCCGTGATCACCAAGTGAAGTTGGAATGTATTGGATCTTTAATCGTGAGTTCACATCTTTTAGCAAATCAGTAACAGTATTCGCTTCGCCTTTTGAAGAAGTTGCGAATACAGGTTTCATCAATGTTTTAATACTACTGCCAATATAATTTTTGTCAGTGAAATATTCTCCCGGACTGAAAACGGCCGCAGCCATGACTCTATTGTTTTCCGTAGCAATTTTTAATGCTAAAGATGCGGAATAGCTGCTGCCTACGATTATGATTGGCTTTTTGTATTTCAGATAAAGAAAATCGATTGCAGCGATGATATCTTTCTCAGCATCTTCAGTTGTAGGATTTAGATGCTTTGCTTTTGCTTCAGCAGCAGTTTCATTTTGTACACTATTCATTGAACTGCCAACTCTTTGGTCAACAGCCATACAATTGAATCCGAATTTATTTAAGCGTAGTGCTGTTTCAATATATTCGCCGCGGCTGGATTCATTTTGATGACAAAGTAAAATAACCGGAAGATTGCTGCTTACAGGATACCAATCTGCTGTTACATCAAGTCCATCACCGGCAGGAAAGATAACTTTCAACTGAGCAAATATTGGTTGAATTGAAAATAAGAGAGCAACGAATAATAGAATTTTTTTCATGAGGTTGTCTTCGAATAAGGTGGCAATATAATAAAAACCAACCCTCAGTAAATTGCTTCCTGACCAAGTTTTTGACTACGAAATGTTATTAGCGGAACTCAGTTTTAGTTGAGATTTGTGGAAAAGGCAAACTTGCTTGCTCATGAAGGAAATCTAAAACTATGAAAAGAGCTCCCTTCAGTTACGAAGATCTGATCTTCGAAAACCGCAACAAGGCCTATGGCGCCTACGATCTAAGAGTAAACTATCAGACAAATTTGATGAAATCTTTTTTTATTGGAATCGGTAGTCTTACTCTTTTGGCTTTTATAATTTATAAGATCACGCAAAATCCAATTCCGGTAAAAGAGATACATAAAGAAACAACGTTACTTGATGCGTCTGATATTTTTGAAATTGAACAGAAGAATATTATTCCATTATCAGAGATTAAAAATATCTCAAAGCCCAATGTTGGCGCACTTCCTAAGCCAATTGTTGATCCAAATTCTTTCAAACTTGTAACTAGAGTAATTGAGCCAATTGTTCCAATTGAACCAAGTCCAGAACCACTACCAATTGAACCAATTGGCGAACCGATTGCTTTTGTGGGAACACCGGTCATTCCTCTTGATCCAATTACAGGCGGAACCGGCAGAGGATCAAACCTCGGAACAACTGTAATCAGTAGTGCAGCAGTCGACAAGTTGCCAATGTTTCCGGGCGGTATGGAAGGTTTCTATGATTTTCTTTCGAAGCACATGCGTTTCCCAAATGCAGCACGTAATGAAGGTATTAGTGGCAAATTGTTTGTGTCATTTGTGATCAATAAAGATGGAAATCTGGTAGAAATTGAATTTGTAAAGAAAGCAGGCTATGGAATGGAGGAATCAGTGATGGCAGTATTGGAGAAATCACCTAAATAGACGCCGGGACTTGTCGGAAATCAGCAAGTCAATACAAAGATGATCCTTCCTGTAACTTTTAATCTCGTTCAATAAGTGATTTTGGATTTCGTTAGACTAACATTCCAATGTTTAAAAGTACAATTCACAGAGAGATAGTAAGAGGTCGTTCTCGTTACTTTTGCTAGCTACTCAAATAGCATTCTATGACAGGATTTATCTTACAGATTACACAAACAGGCACAATGGCTGCTGATAGTTTAAACCAAGCAGCAGCGACGATGACACCTCCCGTTGAACAATCAATTTCTCTTTGGGAAATGGCAGTTAAAGGCGGGCCGATTTTATATCCTATCGCAATTCTATCTATCGCTGCATTCTATATCTTCTTCGAACGATACATTACTATTCGTAAACTTTCGAAAGTGGATAGAAATTTCATGAACCAAATTCGTGATTATGTTCACAGTGGAAATATTGATTCAGCAAAAGCATTGTGTAGAAATACAAATACGCCTGTTTCGAGAATGATTGAAAAAGGAATCATGCGTCTTGGTAAACCGGTAAAAGAAATTGAAAGCGCAATCGAGAACGTAGGTAAGCTGGAGATCTTCAAGATGGAAAAGAACATGAACATTCTTAATTCTATTTCAGGAATGGCTCCAATGTTTGGTTTCTTGGGAACGATATTCGGAGTAATCAAGATCTTCTATCAGATCGCTCAGCAAAATAGTTTGGAAATTAATACGATCTCCGGTGGACTTTATGTAAAGATGATCTCTTCTGCATCAGGACTTTTAGTTGGTATGGTCGCTTATGCAGCTTATCACTACTTAACATTCATGATCGACAGAGTAATCAACAGAATGGAAGTAAATGCAGTAGAATTTATCGACTTACTAGAAGAGCCGGTTAAAGGATAATTTTAATACAAGAAGTCATGAATTTAAGACGAAGAAATCGCGCATCAACGGAAGTGTTCTCTGCATCACTGAACGACATTATGTTTTTCCTTTTGTTGTTCTTCCTGATCACTTCAACGATGGCAACACCAAACGTATTGAAGTTATTATTACCGAATGCAAAAAGTAGTAATCAGGGATTCAAACATCCACTTACTGTTTCGGTTACAGAAGATCTTCAATACGCTGTCAATAATACACCTGTAACACAAGATGAGTTGGAAGCAACTCTTAAATCAATGATTGCCGGTCAACCTGATCCAACTGCTTTATTGAAAGTTGATAAGACTGTACAAGTACAAAATCTAGTTGACTTACTTGATATCGGAAATCGTTTGAAGATTAAGATGGTGTTGGCAACTCAAGCATCATCAACTGCAACAGCAAAGAAATAAAATATGAATGCTAATATCCGTTCGCGCTCGGCGATCTTATCGGTCGCAGTTCATGCCGGACTCTTTTTGATTTTACTTTTCACTATGCTGAAGACTGAAGTTCCACCATTTCCGGAAACTGGTGGTAGCGGCGGCGTGATCGTAAATATCGGAATGGTAGATGAAGCATCCGGTGAAATTCAGCCTATGGCAGAAATTGTTTCAAAAGATCCTGTTGTAGAAAAAGTTCAGCCAAGTACTGCACCCGAAGAAAATGTAGCGACTCAAGATTTGGAAGAAGTAAATATTCCACCTGCGAAAAAAGTGGATACAAAGAAAGACGTAAAGCCAACTAAGACTGAAGTAAAAACAGTTACTAAACCGGCAGAACCGGTGAAGACTGTAAACACAAGTGCATTGTATCAGGGAAAAACTACTGCGTCTAAATCGCAAGGTACAGGAAGTGGAAGTGGAGATCAAGGCGACAAGAATGGCGATCCGAATTCAAAGTACACTGGAAAGAATGGTAACGGTACAGGCGATGGCGGTGGAGAAGGAACAGGACAAGGAAATGGAACAGGAAAAGGAATTTCATTTTCATTGTCGGGAAGAAAATTAATTCGCACCCCGCAGATCACCGATCATTCGCAGGAGACAGGAAAAGTTGTAGTTGATATCACAGTTGATAAAGACGGTGCAGTTGAAACAGCAATTCCCGGCGGACGAGGTTCAACAACAACAAGCGCTTACTTGTTTCGATTAGCAAAAGAAGCTGCAATGAAAGCCAAGTTCAATCCGAGTCCTGAAGGTGCGGATATTCAGAAGGGGACGATATCTTTTGTGTTCCTAGTGCAATAAAAAGTAAGTAGTGATTGGTAAGTGGTGAGTAGCACGGGCGTGTTCAGTTCTAAGCACTTCCATTTAACTAATTTTATTACCGTCAGCTTTAGCTGACGGATAAAAGGCTACAAAGAGCGTAACGGCTTTAGCCAAAAATACTTTTTCGCAATAGCCTCCAGTCAATAAAAGTTATTCAACTACGATCCTCCCTGACTTTATCTCCTGTTGACTTTTCAAACAAACAAAATAAATCCCTTTCGAAAATCCCTCTAAAGAAAGTGGAATATTATTCTCGCCTAAATTCGATTTGATTTTTTTCATGAAAACATTTTGACCAAATGCATTGTAAATTTCAATCGTTGATTCATCCCAATTCTCAGAAGTAAATTTCAAATTAAAATTACCACTCGCCGGATTCGGATATATTTCAATTGCATTTTTTAAGACAGAAGAATTTTCTTCTACACTGAGCACTTCAGTCATATCACCCGATTTCATTCCATTCCCAAAACTTGTTACCCATATCATATTGTTATCATACGGATTAAAGAACACTCGTTCCGGTTGACGGAAAGGATAACTCGCAACATTGGTCCAAGTCGGAGTTGTTGAATTCATATCAAGTGATGTCCACAAACCTTGGATCTCTGTAGTGAGATATGCTTGATTTAGATTGTTCGGATTAAAAGTTATTGATGTCACTTGATCAAATTGCGACGCAGTAAGTTTAGTCCAACTACTTCCACGATTTGTTGTTTTGTATAAACCGCCTAATCCATTCGGTGCGCCACCCCAACCGCTAAATACACCAACATACCAAGTGTTTTGTGTCCCATCATTCGGATCAATGACAACATCTTTTGTCCAATAATGCATTCCTGCATCGCTTACATCAGTCCATGAATTTGCAACAGGATCATAAATGAAAACACCGGAACTTGATGTGAAAGATCCACTCGAATTTCTTCTGCCCGAAAAAGTGCAAACAGCTTTTCCATCATTCAATACTACAATGCTTGCAGGATGTCCTTCTGTACGCGGAGGATTAGAAAGCTTTGTCCATGTTGAAGCGGCAAGATTGTTTAGATTATTCGTCATGTAAATTCCGCCGACCTGACTTCCTTGCGTTCCTCCATAGTGAATTACTGACGCATACATTCTGTTTTGATTATTCGGATCGATTGCTAACCAGAACACAGGGTGATTGAAGACATGTAGATTTGTCCAAGTTGCGCCGCTATCAGTTGAGTAAACAATTTTTCCGTTTGCATCATTGGCATCGAGCTGAGCATCTGCTAATCGAGTGCTTTGATACATATCATGAATGTTCGAACAGCCTGCGAAAATAGTTCCGCTTGTATTTTGTTCGAGGCGATAAACAGAATTGACAGCAACACCGGTGTATTGAAATCCCCAACTCCAGCCCATATCAGTACTTCGAATTAATCCGATGTCGCTGAATGCAGCAAGCATATTCGTCGGCGAAGTCCAGAGTACTTGCCAAGAAGTTGTATTCTCTAATCCTATACTATGATAGGCGCGATGTTTTGGTGTAGGATTGCCCGAAGCATTTTCATCGTCATGATCAACGTAAGCTTGTCGCCAGTTGTCGCCACCATCACTACTTGCTTGCACATTAGAAAAGTTGCTGAAAATTACTCTCGATGAATTGTAAGGAGCAGTTGTGATACCGAAACACGTTTCGCTCCAGCTAAAATTTTTATCGCCTTGATAGCCTTCCCATGCTGTAGTGATATTTGCGTTATTGATAGTTTGATATTTCGAAGTCCAATTCGTTCCACCTGTTGTTGATTTTAGAACCAGAGGTGCGCTATTCGCATTATCATTTCCGCCGAGATAAATTGTATTGACATCATTCCATGCCATCGAGCAATACATGATGAAGTCGTTGGAGAAATTTATTCCTGCAGACTTGTCCACCCAAGTACCATTTGCATTATCCATTGTGTAAACTGCTTTTGCAAATCCCCAATAATCCCATGGTTTGATACCATTGTATTTTCCCGAAACATTTGCAGCGATACAAGTGAACCGAGTAGTACCTCCATTTTTCGCACCGGCAAAATTCCAGATCACTTGTCCTGCAGTCATTCCTGTCGTTGTCATAGTAGAAAACGAAGTTCCGCCATTGGTAGAGTAGAGTAGTCCGTCATTTGTTCCTATGTAAATATTTTGTCCGTCGAAAAATACACCCCCAAGAATTAATCCGGCTCCCATAGAATTTGCAGTTTTTACGAGCGAGAAAGTTGCACCACCATCATTAGAAATAAGAATATCGCCATACGCGTCAACAATAATCTGATTTGGATTATTGTAATTTGCTTTCACAGCATAAGCAGATCCATATGTACCGAGATTGTAAGCATTGATGGTAGACCACGTTGCACCGCCATCCGTCGACTTCACCGGAAATTCGTTATTGCCATCATTGTAAATATTGTAAGCAGTGAATCCGTCGTTAGTGAATTCGAATGTAGAATTATTTGACACCTGTAATTGTGCAAAATCGCATTGAGAGTAATTCATTCCGAAATTAGTGGAATGGAATTGTTGACTCATATCGCAGCTGACATAGAACTCATCATCATTTCCCGGATTGAACGTTGGAAAGAAAAGTGCTCCCCCGCCGCCAACACCATGCGGATAAAAAGAAACAGGTTGCGAAGAAACAGAGAGGACAAGAAGTAGAAGTTGTCCGAGGATGAACAGTTTAGTTTTCATTTCCTGAAGGTTTGATTATTGAACTATAAAATTGAAGAAATATAAAGATAGTTATTGTGTCATTTTGAATACGGTAATTTCGGTGGAAGTTGCTCACTTTCGGATTGTTTGTATCAAATGAATACTTAAATAATTGCAACTTACTTAATGTCAAATGGGAATTGAAAAGGCAAATTTTAAAGATCGTTTTTATTTTCCGGCAAGAATCCGATTTTCTTCCTGTTTTTTTGTTCGTTATCTGCCAATTTTTCATGTAGAAGAAAGTCTAAGATTTGGTCAATTGAAGAGAATTTTTTATCAAATTTATCTTCGAGTTCTATGATTTTATCCAGTAATTCACTATTATCCACTTTTAGCTTTCGAAGAGCAATAAAAGTATTAATAATTGCAATGTTCATAGATATTGCGGTATCGCTTTTTAGTATAGAGGCGAGCATTGCAATTCCGTGTTCAGTAAATGCAAAAGGTGGTGTTCTTCGGCCACCCCAACTTGAAATCACATTTTGTGATATCAAGATTTGCCATTCCTTTTTAGTAAGTTGAAAGAAAAAGTCTTCAGGGAAGCGATTTAAATTTCGCCGAACTGCTTGGTTTAATTTCCTCGTTTCTACCTTATAAAGTAATGCTAAATCGGTGTCGAGGATTACCTTTTTTCCTCTAATCTCAAATATCTTCTGGTGAATAGTGTTTTCTGGTAAATTTGTCATTCGTCAAACATGATCATAATTAAAATAATTTACATCCAATAAATGCGATAATAGTGATTCAACTTTAACTCTTTCAAAATGAGTTAAGACCTCAAATTATTATGTTTTTTTTTACAAAACCCATTTGAATTCTTGTTCTCCGAGAAAATTCCTCTATATTTGCCATCCCAAAGAAAAAAAGTGCATTTCTTTGCAAAATTGGGAGCTTAGCTCAGCTGGTTCAGAGCATCTGCCTTACAAGCAGAGGGTCACAGGTTCGAACCCTGTAGCTCCCACTTAATAATCAAGAGGTTACAATGAAAATTGTAGCCTCTTTTTTTGTGGTTGACACTGTGGTTGACACTTATTAGTATTTTATTAAGGTATAAGCCTTGTTCATGGCACTAAAAAAAAATATTCTTGATCACTTTATAATCTAACTAATCTATTGTCAACACTAAGATTTAAGGGGCATTAAATAATTAATCTTAACTTATTAAGCTTTTGGTCCGATGAAAAGTAAAGAAGAGGTCATTAATCCTGAAGCACATTCGGACACTAAACCTAGAAACTCAAATTAATCAAAAACTTCTCATTTTAAATAAAAACACCTAGCCGCTCCTTGGAACTCCTAACCCATATTGAATTTTATTTCCTTTCGCGGAAAAATATAACTAAAAATGAAACGCTAATGAAAACCGATTTACGCACTATCTTTACAGGATTTTTTTTTGCAATTATTCTTAGCAGTTGCGGAGGTGAAATTACTCCTGAACGGCAAAGGGAAATAGAGAATGAAGTAAACACTATTTCTGCTCCTGAAAATCCTGACCATAACAAATTGATAGGAAGATGGCAACTCGATTCACTTATACAGCCTTCAACTATGTATGGAATAACACTTAAAAAAAGTGAGGTCTCCAAAAATGCTCGACTTGAAGATAGCAAACTTATATCCTATTTTCAAAAGAAGTATAAAAATTCGACCGATAAAGTACAGATTGATGAATTCACAACAGATGGAAAGCATATTACTACTTCCATTGATAAATTTAGTATTAAAAAATCCGGCAAGCATATTACAGAAACTAATTACTCCATTCAAGATAATACTATATATGAGACATGGAGATGGGGAGCAAACCTTCAAAACGAAAATAGTTCAAACTCCAAAATAGTGAAGGTTGATGCCGATATATTGATTTATGAATTTAAAACCGACAATCAAATTCTAACTTTTTACTTTTCTAAAATCCAAAACTAAAAGTATGAGACTTATAGGGCTTTTTGTTGTATTCTGTGTAGTGAGCCTATTGTTCACACCGTTTGCTGGGGTCGCACTTGTTGTAATTTATTTACTGCTTAAAATATTGAATAAAAAGTAATTGAAATTCGTTTGGCTTGAGTTAAATCTTATTCCTGCATTTATTTTAATATAAACGCTGGTGAGCGAGTATAGCATATCATTGTTGTATTTGAATTAGCAGGTTTATCAGACTAGCCTAAACGGTTCTTCATCGATTTTAATTCTAGTAAAACTCTCATTTAGTTTCGGAAGATTAACAACTCGGTTATCGTAACCGATCCATTTCAATATAAGAAGGTTTAAGAGCGTGTAGAATCGAATTGAGCAATAGTAGAGGTCTTTGTTCATTCTTTCGGTTGAACGGTTTGCACCGGAATTGGTTAAGTCTGGGACACGTCCATGCAAGAAGTCGTTTCGTGTTTCTAGGATTTTCAAATCTTCAGTAAGCAAGTTAATCCCGAGCAAATCAAACGGTGCTTTCAAACGTGATTTATTTGTCGGTTGATTTAACTGGTCAATTCTTTTTTGAAGCGTTGCAAATTCATCAGAGTTTATAGTTGCATGATTTAGGTTTAATACTCCATGCATTTCTTTTCTGATTTTTCTGCTTACTGATTTATCTTTAATTGGCGCTAGTTTAAGTTTCTGTTTTCCAATAATGATGTCTGAAATGGTTTCCAAGGCAATTGCATATCCACCCGGCATGAATAATAAACTTGCGACGCTGGATTCAAGCATAAGCATGAGTGTTGCAGAAAAATCTATTGAACTATAAATTTTTTCGCACAAAAGAGAAAACTCTTTAAGTGAAACAGGTCGCAAGAGTGGTTGATATTTTTTTGCAAGTGGATCACGGTGTAAGTAGCCATGGGCATTTGAATAAACAGGACAATAGCCACTTTCAATTGAAGTTCTGAATTTTGCACAACGAAAATGAATGTGCTCTTTTTTTTTCTTGTTTGAATAGGCAAAAATGAATCCTTGGTCACCTACAAAATATCCCGACAAATAACCTATTGCAATTTTTACTGCGTTCGCTTTTTCTACAAACTCATTAAAAGATTGTTTTACAGGTGAATCTATTGCTAGAAAATAATCCTTCTTTGCATTGTGAATACAGCATACTTGTAACTTTTCTCCATTTATCATTGCAATTGTTCCGGCCCTTGATCGATAACCAAGGTCAGATGTAAATACTGCTTGCTCGATATTGTAGTGAAATATTAACTCCTTTTCTAATGGTATAACAAGTTGATAATAATATTTTCTTTTTTCCGAATAACCTTTTGTACTTATTCTGTCAACTGTCCCTGTGAATCTAGGTGGCCCATGATGTCCTAAATAGACACTTTCTAAATTATAAATAGATTGGCCAAACTTAATTTGAATATTCTTGTGAAATTGTCCAACATCCAAATCAAGACTCCTTTTTGAAAAGACATCATAGATGAATTCAATCGAAAATTCATTTTTGTGCGGTTTGAATCTCGCTATTAACCCGTTAAAAGTGTTGTTTTTAGAAATGAGTTTTCCTGACTTTGGTTTTACAAAGTTTGCAATGGTTTCAATTAATGCCTTGTGTTGTTTTATTTCTTCTTTCTTTACTTTCATAATTATAGCTAAAAAGCGTTTTTTTTTAGTTTGGTTTAAAATAAAAATGAAATTGGGTATTGATCCGGTGAACAGAAACGTTTAAAAGGAATTTCATAAATAATAATAAGTTGCTTGAATGACGAAGCCAAGTACAACCAAAAGAATTCCGTAAAAAGAGGTTTTCTTAAAATAGGAATTTCTTTCATGCGAATGAATTTTTCTAGCCTTTGAATATAAAAGTAATAAAATGGGCGAAATTATCTTTTCCGGAACAATTAGAATTATTATACTAATAAACAAGCAAAGAGTGTAAAGCAATTCAGCTAAATAGTAAAGCGGTTTTGTAGCCGCTGATTTTGAAAGCCAATTGTGGTTTCGATTACTAATAAAATTAAATAACATGAAACTAGGAACAAATATTATTAATGAAGAAACCAATACTCCGATTTTATCAAATCCATTGCTGAATTTGCAAAAGATTAAAGTAATAGCAACAAAGAATATAATTGTACTGAAAAAGCGATTTGTGTGAAATATTAACCTGTCAATTGCCTGATTGTCTTTACGTTTTCCTTCAGCAATTTTCATCTCGTCCCTGTCATAAAGTTCAAAGAATTTATCGTTAGCAACTATTTCAATTCCCAAAAATAGGAATCCGACAATGTCAAAACACAAACCGATGATTGATAATATTTCTTTTGGAGGATGACGTAAAAAATCAAGCATGATAAGTTTATTTATTTATCTCTTTAATTGGGATTATCAAGTTTTCAAAATCACTTATTACAAATTCTTCAAATGTTTTAAAATACACTTTCTCGATTTTGTCATTCAATACTAGCCATTCTAAATTTTCTTTTACAGTGTCTGGGTTTGGGTCAACAATAATTATTCTTTGTAGATTTCCAAAATTCCTTAAAAGTACTCGGTTGAATGCAGCTTCATTTCCTTTCCAACCGATAATCGCCAAGGTTTTAGTAGTCGATAAGTGAAACTCCATAGCGTTAAAATGTTTCAAAGGCATTATAAATTCGTCTTTATCACGGTATGGTAAAAGAAGGGCAGGAAAATAATTATTAAAGTTTCCGTCAGAAATGATCTCAAGTTTCGATTTATCTACTGTATGTTTTCCTAATCGATTTCTATCGTTATTCTTTTCGTGCCCCCATGCTCCCCAGTCAATCATGTTGAAATGATTACCCAAAAGCTCATAGTAAATATGAAAGAAGTTTTTCTTGTTTTCAAATAACCAATTTGCAGCTAACTCGTCAAATTCTACAGTGTCAGGAAATCTCCAGCCCCAATTGCAAGAGCCATGAGGCTTGAAAATGCAAAAAGGATGTTCGTTATATCGTGCGTAATCATCCATTGAAATGATTGGGATATTAAAACAATCAGAAAGAAATGTTTCGAGTAAAATATCTTGATTGAAGGATACGAAAGAAAATTGTTGCCTTTTATTTTTAACTGACATCGTTTGCAATTTGTAAGCGAAAAGTCCATACAAGTTATTTGAATAATAGTTTTCAATCGCATTCTTTGAAATGTCGAAAAATAATTCTTGCAAATAATATTGAATGCTAATGTGTCTGCTTAAAATCGCTTGGTTGTTATTTTGCTGAATGGAGATCCATTCTTCTTCCATTAAATCTTCAATGTTTGGATTTATGTCATTTTGCAAATAAATTAGAGATTGTTTTACACCAATGTAGTTATTGTAGTATTCCTTAAATCTTTTTTCAAATAAACCTGGGCCAATGGGAGGTCTTAATAAGTCTGCTTCAAATTTCAATTTTTGCTCCCCCAATACACAATTAGCTGATGCACCAGCTCCGAAAATAAATAAAATATCTCTTTGAAAGTCGTTTGTCCATGAAACTCTTTCGGGTTGATATTTAGTTGGATTGAATTCAGAGTCAGTGAATTTTAGTTCAATACAATTATTGGGAATTATCCATCCATATTCGCTAATCCTTTCAAGTGTTTTTTCAATGATACTTAAATTTCGGTATTCGCTAACTTTTAAAAATTCAATTACTATAGTGTATCCACTAAAAGCAGGTTCTTCCCATTCTGCACCTGCATAAGCTTCCCCATAGGTGGTGAAAAGATATGTCATTTGCATAGTCGATTATTTTATTTTCCAGTCAGCACTAGGGCTTAATATTTTGAAATCAAAATTTGCTTCTTCAAGTTCTAAAAGATGTTTTGGGTATCTGGTTTTGTAAAAATTGTACGTTTTTATATATTTCCCTTTTATTTTAGGATCACTTTGCGTGCCAAGATTTTCTTTTAATGTTTGCAAATATTTTACTTCACTTGGGAAATCAGAAAATTCATCTGTTCCGTCAACCATACTCTTATCAATAGGAAAGTCTAAGTCATAAGTAATGCAAATTCTTTCAAGTGTCGTTGTGAGAAATACAAAATCTAAGTCAAGATCAAAAGAAGCCGTTGCAAAGAATCGGCAATTGGATAAGAGTGTTTTATCAATAAACAACCCCATTCCATCAATTTCTTTTTCTTTATTGTAAGCACCGACCAAAGATTTGCCATGATATGCTTCTATGTTTGTCATTTTTTCATAATGGAATTCACCATAGGTTAAAATTGCTCTGAATTGAATTCCCAAGGAAACACTTCGAAGAAATAAGTCTTGTACGAATTCGCAAGCATACATAATGCAATATTCGTGATCGTGCTGATTTATCGGAGTGTGCTTATTGAAAACAAGAATCGTATCTGAAAACACAATTGTTTTAAAAGCATCATGCATGTGGACATTCAAGCTGTCAAGAATCTTAAATAGTTCTTGAAGTTTATCTGAATTGTCCTTTACTAAATTACTAAAACCTAAAATATCAATATATAGCAGATATTTTTCGTTGTGCTTATCCATTTCCTTCAATAATTTTTATTTCAACATCAGTCAAATTGTAAAGTTTGTAAACTGCATCATCGACTTTTGAAATGTGATATTCTACTTTCTTTTCAAGTTGTTCTACTTTGGTTTGTAAACGGCTTTCAGAAATTTCAGGATAGAGTTTTAGAATTGCTTCTACATTTCTTATTACTTCTTCTTGGAGTGATTTATCACTCTTGTTTTTCAGGTCAATAAAACGGATTGGCATTTCAGTTAGAACAGTTGGTTTAACTTGTGCTAAAGCTCTGCCACTTTCCATTGTTGTCAATCTGTATAGAAAAACAAAAAGTTTTGAGTTTAAAATCCCCATCAAATATTTTGAGTCAATGTTCTTTGTTCCGAAAAGATAAAGTCCATCAGTCGCAAACGTTTTATTGTTATCAATGGAAACAATAATTTCATCTTCTGTAATTACACCGATTAATTTTTCAGGCTTTGTAAATATTTTTTCTTCTCTTGCCCGATGCAATGCGTAAAGAGAATGTTTCCCTTCTTTTACTTCTTTGCAAGTAATTTTTGATTTAAACTGATTGATAAAACCACAAATATTTGGAATAGCTTTAAAGTCGGTGTCTCTTTTAGTATAAATAAGTTGTAAGTCGGGATAATTAATATGAAAGCGTTTTACTTGTCTTCCACCAGTCAAAGCATTTTTTAAATGTGATTTCTCTAACTTGAACTGCTTTACTTGTTCTGCTGTAACTAAAAATGCTTCTTTCAAATCAGGGCTAACGCCTCTTTGAATGCCATCTTCATCAACAAACTCGGACAGATTTTTTACATATCCGTCTTTTATTTTTTGGATTATTAAAAAGTGCTTAGCATTTGTTGTAACGAAAAGATAATTCGGAATTTCCTTCAACTCTTTCTGTAAAACGAATTCAAAGTTTTTTGTTGCTTGAAGTTCTGTATGTTTATTTTCTTTCTTGATACTTGTTAAATCAATTGTTCTAATTTTATTTGACTTGCTTGGCAGTGAGTTTGAAAAAATAATTATACAAGAAGGTCGGGTTACATTTTCAAACACATTCCCTAAATTCAATAATTCCTCAATTGAGCTGTGTTTCAAAATATATTCGCGAAGTTTTGAATTGTCGGTTTGATAAAAAAGAACATCAGGTAAAATCATTCCGAAACTTCCATCGGTTTTTAGCAGTGTGTAGCTTTTGTAAATGAAATACATAAAGCTGTCAATCATTCGGACAATTATTTCTTTATTTCGACTCCTCAAATAGCTCAGGGATTCTTCATTAAATTCTGCGCCCCAAGGTGGATTTCCAATTACACAATCAAAGCCTCCTTGCTTAAAAACTTCGGGAAAACCTTTCTTCCAACTAAATGGTTTAATTTTTTTCTCCTCACCAAAATCTAATTGAGTTTCATAAAAATCAGTATCAATCAAACTATTCCCATCCTTTATATTACTATCCAGCGTAGGCAAAACCCTTTCATTGAACAACTTCATTTGCGAAGCAATACTTGCCTCTGTTTCCCCTTCAAGGCATTTAAGTAGTAGGCTTAGCTTCGTTACTTCAACTGCATTCACATCAATGTCTACACCGAAAATATTGTTAAGCAGAATTCTTTTCTTTTCACTTGTTGTAAGATGACCATCAGGAGTTAGTGGATTGCCCTTCGTTCCTTTTGAAACCTTTCCGTTGTCTGTGTAATAATCTTTGTGCCAATCTAACAAATACTGATAAGCACCAATAAGAAAGCTTCCACTACCGCAAGCAGGGTCAACTATTTTTATTTTACTTATCTCTTTTGGGGTTTTGTTTTCAGTGAGTTTGCCGACAGTGTTTTTTACAATGTACTCTACAATGTATTGAGGGGTGTAATAAACTCCGCCCGCTTTCCGTACTTCCGGCTTTTCTTCGATATGAGCACGATGAGCTTTGTCGATTTTTATTTGTTTTCCTAAAAATTGCTCATAGGCACTTCCTAAAATTTCAACCGACAAAACCGAAAACTCATAAGGGCTTTCAGGATAGTACAGTTCGTTGATGATTGTCTTTAAAACCTTGTTGTCAACCGAAAGCGTCTTACTTATTTTATCTTTTTTAAAATCAAATAACCCCGAATTATACTTATCGTCTGCTTGCTGAAATTGGTGAAACAGATTTTTGTAGAAATCGCCTTGCTTAATTGTTAGTTGCAAATTCCCGTATGGTTCAATGCTTCTGTCTTCGGCAATTCTGAGAAAAATAATTCTGTCAATGGTTTGTTGAACTACAAAATTGATTTCGTCTTCGTTGAGGTCTTTATTGTTCCAACTAATTGAAGTTGCTAAGTAGGTTCTCCAACTATCAAGTGATTGCAGAAATTCTTTGTCAACTGTTGCAGTTCCTTTTTTATTTAGATTGCCTTGCACAAATTTGTCAAAGCTTCCTTTCAGAACTCGCTCCTTACTGAACGTGTCCCAAATAAAATCAAACTCTTTCAGGTATTCGCGAAAGGTTAAATACTTTACCCTTGCTACTGATGATTTGTCAGTCGGCAGAGGTTTCTTTGTGCAATCATAAATTGCAAATTCTTCAAAGTCGGTAATAATGCTGATCGGTAACTTTGCGCTCCAACCATATCTTCGCACTTGGTATGCAGGTTGAATTTCAGTCTTAACATCTACATTCGGTTTCTTAGCTTCAACAAAGAAAAGTCGTTTGCCACCGACTAAACGAAAAGAATAGTCGGGTGCTTTGGTTGCTTTTCCGACTTTTACTCTGTCTTCGTGAATTACTTCCCGATAACTTTCAGCATAACCATTTTCGTTGTCTATATCCCAACCAAGCGCTTTGAAAAAGGGGTCAATAAAGTCTCGTCGTGTGAGTGTCTCATTATAGTCAGCCTTCTTGTATGATGCGTATTGCTCTTCAAAGCGTTCAACTAGTACAGCAATTTTTTTATGAGCGATTTCTTTTGTTACCATTTTATAAATAGAAGTTTCAAATATATGGATTCACCTTTTTATCTGACATAAAAACATTAATGGCGATTATTGAATAAAAAATAGTGTTTTACAAGGAATGACTTTCATTTTCATTAATATTCCGGCAAGCTGCATTGTAAAGTTAAGTTCAATTGAGTTAAAAGTGTCATTTTTTGCCTGAATTTGTCTATTCGCCTTTGAAATTTGTCTGTAAATGTCATTTACATATCTGTAAAGAGTCTTAAGAAACAATTTTTTGCTAATTATTGGTCGAACTTAGCTTAATTTTCACTTTTTCGAGTGAAGTACTTCGGAATTTTAAATAATATGTTGGTTTAATTTCTAGTTTTTGAAAAAATTGGTGGTTTAGGTCAATTTTCAAATTGATTTCAGAAGGGTTGCCAGGATTTTTGTAATATAATCATGTTCTCACTTGCAAAAGCAGAATCAAAAGCGATTTAAATATTCAACCTGGAACTTTTAAAGTCCATCTTAAAAGTGTTTATAAAAAAATCGACTTGCATAGTCCACAGTAGTTTACAAATGGTGTGAACATTTTTGTTGTCGATGAAAAAATAATTGTTGATAACTAATTCGTCGTATACCCCACTAAGGGTATTGACTTGAGTGGTTTTGTTTTACTTCTTTGTAGAAGTTATTAGAAACCTAACCCGTTTCTCAAAAGCGAAATTTTACATATTGCGTTTATTAGTTTGTGATTCCATGAAAATCATTTACACCTTCTTTATTTCAGTTTTAATTCTAAGTCATTCTATTAGCGTAGGTCAAAATGCAACCTATGATTCAAAGAAATTTAATATATTCCTTTCGAGTGTAGAAAAAAGCGCGATTAAATACAGGAAAAAGGAAGAAAAACTTTCTAAAAAGTATCTCAAGAGCTATCAAAAAACGGAGAAGAAAATTAATCGAAAACTGTGCAAGATTGATCCTGCATTAGCCGATTATCTTTTCTCATATTCAAAAGACCCACTTTACTATCATTCAAATTTCGAAGATGCAAAAACGAGTCAATTTATTGAAAAAAGCCCTAATATTTACACTCCAACAATTGACACATTAAATAATGCATTTGAGTATTTTAATTTGAATAAAGACTCATTTGGAATATGCAATGATACATTGTTAAGATCGAGTAAATTGAGCCTTAAATTATTGAATGAAGATATTTCAAAAACAAATGATTTTCAGAAATATTTGAGAGATCGAAAAATAAATTTGAAAGAAACACTTGCAAAATATCCGCAACTTAATGGAGAGGTATTAGCGTTGGATAAGTTGAATTTTTATTTCATAGAATTTACTTCCGAATTAAAGAAAGAACTAATAGACAATATTAAATTAAATGAATTCTATAGCAGTTTCGTTTCACATAATTTGGATTTGAAAAAATTTATGGATTTGAATAGTTCCCTTACCTCATTATTCAAAATCCCCTCTGATTGGGGCAATACAACAAATGGGTTGCAAAAGAATAATACTGTGAGAGCAGATGTTGAAAAAACGATTGCTTCACAAGGCGGAATGTTAGATGTTGTAAAAAAGGAACTTGCTCCGATGCATGAATCTGTAGACAAAATAAAATCTTCCGCTAATTTGACAAATATTGGAGATGCACCGTCATTTAAGCCGAATGAATTAAAATCGGAATCTATTTTGAAAAGATTTCATTTCGGGTTAGATTATCAAATAGATAAAACAATTTCATTTTATCCCAGCCAAATTAGTGTAAACGGGAAAGTTGGCTTTCAAGTAACAAGTAGAGTTATTAGCGGAATAGGTCTTGCGTATTCATTTAATTTAGGCGAAAGTTGGAATAATAGATTTTTTAGTGAATTGAACAAACGATCATTTGCATACTTTGATTATAGAGTATTAAAAAGTATTTATTTTGAATCATCATTTGAGAAAAATCTTGTTAAAGAACCTGTTTCAAAAGAAATAATAGGAGTGAAAGATGAATTTTTTGATTCCATTTTGGCAGGAATAAAATACAAGAAAAAATTATCTAAAAAACTGTCAATGACATTTTCATTGCTCTACGATTTTAAAAATTCAAATCAAGGAAATATAAATTCACCAATTGTTTACAGATTTGGGTGGGAGTATTAAAATTCAATAATTAACATAAATTTATTTTAAATACAATTTTAACATGAAACCAAACAAACAAATTTGTCTTTTTGCCTTATTGGGATCAATCTCTTTTTCAGCTTTCTCTCAGCAATTTCAAGATGCAGTTCAGCCAAAGCAAAATATTTCAAAGTCAAGCGGAGTTTCGTCAGGAATGGATTTGAGTACTGGAACGGCGAATCCTTCTATTCCTGTTATGAGTTTGCCAACTCGAAGTGGTTTAAATGTGGATGTTACTTTGGTATATACAGGGGGACAAGGCTTAAGAGCAACAGAATTAGCAAGTCGCGTTGGATGGGGATGGGCAATCAATACAGGCGGAAGAATTGATCGAGAGGTTAAAGGAATTCGCGATGAAAAGAAACATGGGGAAGCATTAAATGGCACCGATGATATAAAGCAATCTGGATGGTGTGACCCCTATGGCTATTTTAATACTTCTCTTTTAATTCATCGTGAAATATATACTGAAGCGTCATCAAATCCTACGGACGAGTATACGTATGATGGTATTCCATGTAATGCACCCATAAGCTTGGCCGAATTTGACCAAATCAGCTTCGTAGATAATACACATATTTGTGATCCGGGGACAAATTTATTTTGTGGCGAAAGAGTTTGGACATATCAAGCTAATTTTCCTGTAGATGGGATTCGGACAGCTGAATTAGTGGATTATTTTCGTAGTCAAACGCCATCGGGAAGTATTCCGGCAGATATATGGAAATTAGAACAGAAGAAATTCTTTTTTGATGCTCAACAAAATAATCAATACGCAGAGATTAATTATGACACAGAGCCGGATGTTTTTACTTTTTCATTTGGAAATTATAACGGTAATTTTGTTTTTGATAAAAATGGCGTTCCTGTCATTTATCCTTATCAAGATATTAAAATAGAGCCTGCATTTGGAGCAAACCCAAGTACAATTGGCTGGATATTCACAACTCCTGATGGCTTCAAATATATATTTAAAAACACCGACACAGAATCAACCTTAGTTTCTCATGACTATGTTTGGAATGGTTCTACAGATTCTCATGCAGAAGTTTCTACTTGGTTTCTTTCAACTATTGTAGAACCGCTAGGCTCTCAAATCTCTTTTACGTATAGAAATACAGGGGCAGTAGATCAAACGATTCAAGGGCAAATCGAACCGGATTTTATTTTAGGAACACATATTGACTTATTCAAAGATTGCATTAATAATAATTGCGCAATACCAACTAATGCTTCAAAGATAAATTTGAGAATTCTTAATAAAGTGGAATTAGATCGGATCTCTTCGGATTTGGGAACAATTGAATTTTTGGAAGGATACGCAAAAAGATATGATATGCCCAGTACTGGAAGTGTAGCATTTTATCCGTTAAAAAATATTCAATTAAAAGATATCGAAGGGAGAATTTCCAAAAAATTTGAATTTGATTATGATTACTTTGGCGCTGCAACATGTACAACCTATTATGGTGCTGCAATTCCTTCAATACATTTAAAACTTGCTCACTTTAAGGAAATGCCATTAACAGGAACTTCTGATCCATTGTTGTATACTTTCTCTTATGAAAATTTTACAGATGTAATTACTTCAAATCGGTATAATTTTTTAGATAAATGGGGTTATTATAACAATGATCCTTCATATACCATGCCATCAACATCGTGCTCTACTTTTAACGCACCTTGTTATGCAATAAATTCATTAATATTAAAAAATGAACCGCAAGGCAGGACTGAAGGAGCTACTCGGCTGCCATCTTATGCATTTACCAAAGAAGGTGTTCTTAATCAAATCACAAATCCACTAGGTGGAGTAACGAATTATGAATATGAGTTAAATAATTATTTTAATACTACAACAAATCAAAATGAAAATTGGGGCGGACTCAGGATTAAAAAAATAATTGATAAACCGAATGGTAATTCGAGTTCACTGCAATCTGTGAAAGAATTTAAATACTACACTCAAGCAGATCATTCTAGATCGAGTGGTGAAGTTCAACCTTTACGCAGGCAATTTGATTTTACTGATTATTATAATTCAAGTGGAGTTTGGCAAGCACAGTATTTATTGAGATACTCAAATGCAAATCGCGATAATGCTAGAGATTTTATTAGATATACTCATGTGGAAGTTGTTGAATCCGGAAATGGAAAAAGGACATACGATTATTCAGGATTTACATCGAATCCTGATGTCTCAGCAGAAAGGTGGAAGTTTGATTACTCCAACGCAACCCCTTGGACACAATATTTTACAGACAGAGACAATGACGCAGGAGCACCGCAATCTGATTATTCAATGTATCGAGGATTACTGTTACATGAAGCAAATTACATGGAACTACCTTCCGGATCAAGTGCAACAGAAAATGATTTAAAAATCGAAGAAACAAATTATGAATACGAATTTGAGCCAACTGATTTTGTAAATAATGTAGTAATTCCTTGTCGTGTGAATTGTAATGAAAAGCTGTATCAAGCTTCTAGTAATGCAAGTTGTGCTAAAACATTTAATGTTGAATATTATACAATTAAAAACGATTGGTTGTTTTTGAAAAGAGTAAGTAAAAAATCTTTTGCTCCAATTAATAGCATTTACGATCCAAGTAGGTTTAGTTCGAATGAAATCGAATATGAATATAATTCATATCATCCAAGTCAATTGAAAATGGAAAGGTCTCAGAATTCGGATGAAAAAATTACTGTTAAGAGGTTTGTATATCCAAGTGATTTTATTGATAATCCGAGTTTGCCAATTAATTCTGACGAATCATGGGCTATTCGGAAAATGATAGAAGCTTATCAAATTAATAGTCCACTCGAAATATATGTGAATGACGAAACTGATCCCTCAGTTCCTAAAACTATAAATAGCTTATTGGTGCTGTACAAGGATTACGGTTTGTCTGCATGGAATAAGAATATGTTTATGCCAAGTCAAATTTTGAATGAAAGATTTCCAGTACCAATTGAAAACTTTGTGCCGATTCATTTCAGTGATGACGGTTCAACTATTTCTCTCTCTTATGATGCAAATTATCAAATTGATTATTATTACGATCAATACGATAATTTCGGTCATTGTTTAAATGAGCATAGAGATAAAGGGAGTTTTACTTCTCATCTCTGGGGCTATTCTGGTTCTATTTTACCGATTGCGGAATTCAAAAACGCTAAAAACGAAAATCGAGTTATATCCGGCAGTCCATATTCAATAAGTGGAAATGAATGTAGTTACTTGGGTTTTGAAAGTTATGATCAACCTCAGGAGGGTGATTATTGGTACTACATTCCTGTTGCAAGCAGATCCCCAATTATTAGTACAGATGCACACACCGGAAAAAGATGTCAAAAAATTCTTGAAGCCGGGAATGCAGTTACTTATTCAGGCCCTATCCCGTCAACCACTATACCTATTAATGCTCGCGGATCTGGACCTTTTAGTTATAGTGCATCGCATGTGTTTACTCCTGACAATCAAAATCGAATTTATAAATTATCCGCTTGGGTCAAAACCTCTTCCAATTTTCAAACAGGTGATGCATGGTTAGTAATGGATGTCCAACATAAAAGCGGCACTGAAATACTTGACCAAACTTCGCAGCAAAATAATTTGGGCTATCATTATTGTCCTATTCCAAACTCTCCATCTGATTGGAAGTTTATTGAAATAACAATAGATCTTGAAGAATTTAGAACTCAGAACGCTGCACTATTAAATTCTTCAGATAATCAATTAAATATATTATGCTACGTTGTAAATTATGACAACACTGCAAATAATTATATTTTGTTAGACGATATTCGATTTAGCCCAATAGACGCTATTGGGTCGACATTGACATATAACTTTTCCCGTTTAATTTCTTCTGTTTCTAACGAGAATAATATTCCAACTTATGTTGACAGAGATGAGTTCAATAGAGATTTAGCAGTTGAAAATTATAAACACGAGGTTTTATCCTATTCTCAGTACTTCTCTAGTAGTAGTTATAATGGTAACAATCCGAATTTTATTAAATCGCTTTCTACTAATGTTCCATATACTTTAAGTGAAATTCAAAACAATAATTTCAATGTTGATAATGTAATTTCAACGAAAACATGTTTAGATGGAAACGGGCGGACGATTCAGAAAATTGTTCAGAATTTCTTTACAGATTTAAGCAGCAATAAGTTTGATTTGATACAGACTTATTCTTACGATCAATATGGCAGGCAAATAAATAATTATCTTCCTTATTCGTATGCCGCAAACGGAAATTTTGATTCCAATTTCATAACTCATTTGACAGGATTTTATTCAAATGCAGATAAAGTTGCACATGATACAAAGCCGTATTCGACAAATGTTTTTGAGTCGTCTTCCACCTCGCGAGTGTTAGAATCAAAAATGCCGGGTAATGCTTGGTTTTCAAGTAGCCATTCTATTAAACACAATTTCGACTTTAATTCAGCAAATGAAGTTAAGAAGTGGGAGGTTTTACGAAATGGAAGTAACGAATTAATCGGTGCTAAGACTATGGGATACTTTCAGGAATCAACAATTTTGAAAACGAAATTAATTTCCGAGGAGAATAAAGTCAGTTTTGAATTTTATGATAAGTCCGGAAAAATAATTTGCAAAAAAGTAGAAGCCTATACAGATGCAAACAATAAAACACACGATTTTACAGTAGGCTCAACTTCTCTAAGCGGTGGCTCGGCAAAACTGTATTCGACTTACTATGTATACGATGAATTTAATCAATTAGTATACAATGTTACAATTCAAAATGATGCTTCCGGTAGTTTTAGTGATTTTACCGACGACGAAAATTTAACCGATCCCATTTTCAAAGGATTCGTTGAAGCGATTCACTACGACTCTCATGGACGTGTAATTGCGAAGCATGCATGCGATAAAGATTGGGAATACTTTGCTTATAATGCACTTGATAAGGTAGTCTTGTCTCAAAATTCTAAGTTAAGAGCAGATAATGAATGGTTGGTTTCAAAATACGATGGACTTGGAAGAGTCGTGGCAACTGGAACGAGTGATTTGGGTGGTCAAACACAAAGCCAAGTTCAGGAAAGCCTCAATCAAGATGTTGTCAGTTATGTTAAAAGAACAAGTGCAGGAACGAATGGCTATACTTTCTCTGATACTTATCCATTTGTGATCGACAATATGCTTACTATTAATTACTATGATAAATACAACCTGCAAAATTCTACTCTTGCTGGCAGAGACTATATTCAGGTAAATAGCGATGACCCTCAAACATATTCCAAATTTACAATTGGTAAACCAACTGCTTCATTAGTGAAAGTTTTAGGTTCAGGAGATATGTTAGCCACATTAAATTACTATGATGACTTGGGTAGACAATTGGAGCAGCAAAAACAAAATTATATTGACTATCCGAATAGTTGGGATATTTCAATAAACAAAACTGCTTTTAACGGACAAGTCTTAAAAAACACAAGAGTTCATAATGCATTTGGCAACACCCTTCATGTTGTCACTAGATATACATACGATAGATTAAATAGACGAACTGATATTTATAAAAAGATTCATGATGAAGCTGAAGTACACATGGTAAATTATACTTATAATAGTCTTGGTCAAACAGTTCGAAAAATTATTCACGACCAACCTGTTTGGGATGATTCGTTTTTACAGGGAATTGATTACAGATATAATATCAGAGGTTGGTTGACAAGTATAAATAATGCGGAGCTCTCTAATGACGGAGTATTGAATCTTGATGCCAATGATGTATTTGGCGAGCAATTGTTCTATGAGCAACCTACTATATCAACTACGACTTGTGTTCCCATTCCTTTATTCGATGGAAAAATATCTCAAATGCTTTGGAGAACGAAACCTGCCTCAGGTGCAGTTAGTTTTGACTTGAAGCCTATTCATCTTTACACCTACCGCTATGATGATTTTGGAAGGCTTACCGCAGGATATTATGGTAGCAATTCAGAGCCAAATCCAATTTCCTATAATACAAATTTAGACCGTTATCTTGAAAAAGAGAGCTACGATATTCGTGGAAATATAACTGAACTAACAAGAAACAGTGAAAAGGGAACTCCAATTGACAACTTAATCTACTCCTATTTCCCAAAGTCAAATCAAATTTCTTCAATTTCGGATATTCCGAATGGAAATCTTCAATTAAATGATTTTCATGATGGCGTTACGAGTACAGGTGAATATAATTATGATGCTGCCGGAAATACAATCCGTGACGACAATAAAGGAGTAAATATGGAGTATAATTTCTTCAATCTTATTCAACGCATTAATGGCTCAACGGCTATAAATTATACTTACGATGCTTTAGGAACCAAGTTAGCTTCTACGATTGGTGGTGTTTCAGAATATTTTGTAAACGGAATAGAATATACCGGTAATGCTTTGACTTCAATCAATACTGAAGAAGGTAGAGCTCGAATTTCTTCAATTGCAGTTCCATATTCTGAAAAATATGTTTTTGATTATTTTATTAAGGATCATCTTGGGAATATTCGTGTTGTATTGACAACCGAGGATAAAGACAATTCTTACTTTGCCACAATGGAACCTCAGAATAATGCTGTTGAAGAACAAGTGTTTTATAATATTTCTTCAACACGAGAGGACAAATTAGTAGGTTACCCAATTGATAATTCGTATAGTCCGGATATAAAAGCATCTGTTTTATCAACGGCAACTAATAAAACTATTGGTCACGCAAAAGTTCTTGAGGTGAATGGATCAGATGTTGTACATTTGAATGTAAGATATTATTTCAAAAATGCTGCGCCAGATAGTACTTCGCACCCGTTGTCCGAAATCCTAAATGGTTTAGCGATGTCTTTCATTATAAATCCATCCAATGGAAACTCGGTTGCAGGGAGCGAATTGGGTGACAAGCAAAATTGGGCTGAAAATACTTTTATTAATAATCCGGAGTTGACAAGCTTCTTAACGCAATCTTATTCGCAAAATGAAATTAATAATCCGGACAAGCCGAAAGCATTTCTTGTTTGGCTTATGTTCTCTAAAAAAGATTTTAAATTTATTCCAAGCTCTTCAGGCTTATTGCCCGTAACAGATGCAGAACAATTAGGGAACCTCGGAATTATGGATTTGAAAATGCCGGAAGCTGGGTATCTATATGTTTATGTATCAAATGAAACCACAAGAACAGTCGATTTTGACCATTTGTCAATTATTCATAAATTTGGAAGGTATGTTGAAGAGAACCATTATTACCCCTACGGAATGTTGATAGAAGGTTTGAGTTCTGTTTCAAAGTATGCGCCAAGCAATTACAAATTCAACGGCGACTATTACGAAACGCGAAACGAACTTTATAATTATCTAACGCCGTTCCGAACTTATGATCCTTCAATAGCACGTTGGAATCAAATAGATCCGATCAATGAATTTAGCAATGGGTACTTTGCGTATGGAGGGAATCCGGTTAGTTTTTCAGATCCAACCGGTCTAAAAAATCAATGGGGTAATAAAGGAAATGATCAGGGAGATGAACCACGCCATAAACCGATTGATCCGAATGATAATCCGTATAGTGGCGGTGGGTTATATGCAAGCTCATATAGCAAACAGTACCACGATAATGAATGGTATGAATACTATGGTACTTCGCAAGACGTGAATGATGCGTTAAAAAATTCCGGAATGACACCGGGCGACTATCCTGAATTAAAAAGTGTTGCATCATTAATTTACTTTAGTGAATCACGAGGTTGTTACGGATATTGGAATGATACATACAGTTCTGGAACGGAAAAATTGGAATTTGAATATAATGGAAGTGGAGAGACTCATGAGAGTATATCAGAACCAGTTTTTACTAGTGAATGGATAGGAGTTAGTTCTGATCAAGGTAACGGGGGTGGTAATTCTTCTGCTGTTTTTTGGAATAATTTGAATACAGGAATCGGCGTTTTTGATGTTGGTCAAGGAGCGAAAGGAGAACTATTAAACTATGCTGCAAAATCAAGTCCTGCAATAAATGATTTAAAATATGTCAAGGGGTTAAAGGTATTGGGCGGTGCTACATTTGTCGCTTCTAGTCTAATTTCTGGAGGACTTGCTACAAATTACTATATGGATGGAGGAACGAATTATTCTGTGGGAATTAAAGCGAGTCTTGATATAATAATGGGGGGTGTTGGATTTTTGGGACCTATCGGTTTTGGAATAAGTGCAACTTATTTTCTACTTGATGCAGGCGGTGCTTTTGGTGGATATGGCGACCCTCTATTAACCCCTAAAAAATAAATCACTATCTATGATGAAGCCATTTCGCTATTTATTTTACAGACTATACCAACTAATGATAAGTGTTGGAAACGGTTTTGTTGCAGAGTATTACGCTATCTTACTGATGACAATGACAATAATGCTTAATATTTATGCAGTAACTTCTTTAGCATATGTTTTTGGTCGAAAAATAGATTTAGGATTAAACAGAACATTTACAATACTTTTAACTGCATCAATATTGACAATCATATTTTATTTCGCCTTTGTTCATGATAAGAAGTTTTTAAAAATAGCAAAGAGCAATGAAAATGAAACCTCAGAAGAGATAAACAGAGGAAAGGTTTTTGCAATTAGTTATTTTATTTTGTCTATAGGATTAATGATTTTTTGTTTTTACTTGATGATAAAGAAAAACAAAGGAGAATTGTAGTACTTGAATTTAATTTATCTAAACAGTGAAGCCCGCAAATTGCGGGCTTTTATTTTTTACAGTTTTATTTTACCGTCCTGCAAATCCTTCATGCGTTTTTTTTATAGGCATTGAGTTATTGATTTTAACCATTGCATTTTTTTCGCCCTCATCAAATCTTTTTGAATGCATAAATGGTTCAACGGCTATAAATTATACTTACGATGCTCTAGGTATCAAGTTAGCTTCTACGGTTGGGGTGTTTCAGAATATTTTGTAAACGGAATGGAATACTGGTAATACTTTTACTTCAATCAATACTGAATAGCAATGGTTACTTTGGTTATTTGAATACAAATTAAAAAAAAACGAAAAAACTGGTAAGTTAGTTTGAATACCAGCTTTCGGGAATTAATTTTTGTCCATTTCTCCACTCCTCGGTTATGCAGTCCGAAAACTCCTTGTAGTTGAGTTTTGCATGGTCAGTTATGATGACCTGAAAATGCGGTGCTAATTCATTTGTTACAGAAAAGATGAAGTCATACATCTGTTTAACAGCTGTTTCATCGGAACTTGTTGCTGGTTTGCCTTTCAATTCAATATCTTTATCAGGTGGGTAATAAGCTTGAGATGGTTGGTCTAAGATTAAAAATCTTGGAACTGGTCTATCTGCATTCACAAAATGCTTGTGCAAAGCAAAATGAATTAACAAATGATAAGCGACCCAATTTGCTCCACTGCCCATTTGATTTAGTGGAATCGACTTTGTTGGGGTATCGGCAAAAATTGTGAGCTTCTTTATGTCAAAACGAATTGGGGCGGCTTGATGTTCGAGATCCAAATTTTGAGACCAGTTTGTCATTTGAATATTTATCTGATTCAAAATTGAATTTAGTCTTTCTTCCTTTTCTTCTGATCCAACTACTTTTTCTAGAGTAGCAATTTCAAGTAGTAATGAGTCGATTTTCGTTTTTAAAGTTTTATCTTCTTCAACAGCTTTAAAGCTTTCCAAGAACAAAGAAATTTTCCCGATTATTTTCCCTCTCCTTAAATTTAAATCTTTTTGAAATAAAGCTTGTTCCTGTTCAATGTAAATTGATTTAATTCCGTTTTGCCGAATCTCGATTTGTTTTTTCAAATTGTCTTGTTCTAAATTCAAACGCTCGACATACTTTCCTAATTTCGGTCTTTCAGAAATTGTTGATGTTAGATTTTCTGAAAGTTCTGCAAGTGATTTATTGATTGCTGAAACAGAAGGAATTTCGGTTTCAATATGCTGACTACATAAAGGGCAATTATGAAGTTCAGCTTCGGTTTCGCCGAAAAGTTTGATTGATTCTAATCTTGCTTTCTGTTGTGACACTTCAATTGAAAAATCGGAAGTCTGCTTAATAAAAATATTGACGGCACTTGCGTTATCTCTTTTTATGCTTAACTCTTTTTCGTATTGTGATTTCTCATTTAATAATTTTTTCAGATTTTCGTTTTCACCTTGAGCAATTTCGTTTGAGCTTTGTTCCCAAGAAAACGCCTCTTTCAATGCAGTCAGTGCTTGTGTTGCATCGTCAGCAAGCATCTCTGCTGAAATTAGATCGAGCTGTTTTGCTTCGTTCACTAATTCAAAAATTTTCTGTGAGCCATCATTTTTCAGTCTTTTGTATTCTTTTAAATCCTTTTCGAGCCTACTCAGTTCCCTCCTTTTGATTGCAATCTCCTGTTCAATTTTCAAGGAGTCTTCTCTCACTGCGCCTAAAAAATAAGGAAGGGTGTCTTTGATTGCTTGTGCTACAAATGGTTCTGATTGATTATAGAATAAGAAATTTCGTTGTGCAATTAAATCTTGTGGCTGATATGAATAAAATCTGCTATGTTTAAAATTGACGGAGAGCGGATCTCTGGATCCAGTCTTGGGTATATTCTTGAATTCAGCAATAAAAAGTTTTTTAGTGAAAAAATCTTTTAGCGTAGAAATGTCAGAGTTATTTTGAAGTTCGTTGAATTCAGGAATTTCAATTTTGTCGGCATTTGAAAAATAGATATATTGAGTTGTAGCTTGTCCTAAACTATTTGGATTCTGCCTTGCAATAAAAACCTCTTCTTTCTCATATTGCAAAAGAATTGCGAACCATTCTACAGTCTCGCGAATCACGCCTTCGGAAACTCTGCAATCTTCACTACCTAAACAATAATTAATTATATCAATTATTGCGGTCTTTCCAGTCTTAGATTCTCCTGTGATTATATTGACTTTGCCGATTTCAAAAGTTAAAATTCTTTTAACACCTTCTTTGTTGTAAAATATCAGAGATTTTATTTGCATGATTTATACCTATGGTTTTATACCTAAAATTGAATATATTGTTAATGGGTTGCCTGATTTAGAAAAAACTTTGCCAATCAATTCTGATTTTTTTAAGCAACTATTTACTTCTTCGTCTTCTGTTTTAAACTTAAGTTTCCTCGGTTTGATATTCAGATTTCCATTTTCATCGATGCTTAGAGAGTTATGAGCGATTGTAAACATAATTGCTTCTCTTGTGAATGGGATGAAGCTTTTAATGCTATTTGACAAACCAATTTTCAAGTCTTCATTTTCGTTTATCCACTTGTGAATTGTGTTTCATTTGTTTTTTGGTAGCCTTGCTCGGATACTATTATTCAAAATCAAAGGGAGAACCAAGATAGAAAGCGCCTAAGGAAAGCTGTTATTGGATTCTTCCTTGTATGCAACTGTACATACTCTCATTATTTCACCGCAAAAAGCAGGATTTAGTAAGTGCGCTGTTATTTCAGATCTATTTTCCCAGTTTGGTAGCATGTTAAATTTTAGTTTTGAAATCAGGGTGCCATCCAACTTTCTTTTTATCCGAAAGAATTTGACAACTACCCGTTACCATATATAATTCCTTAAACCTGTCCTTGATATGAATATTTGGTTGAGTGTCCACATAGTGACTCTCGTAAAATATTTTACCTTCTGATTTCTTAACTAATTCATCTTTCTCAGCACTATCTTCTAAGATCGCAAACTTTCTTTCCCAATCATCAATTAATTTTGCATCATAATCCATTTCATCAGAGGCATTAAGCAATCCATCTCTCATCCATTTTGATTTTTGGCTAAATGCTCTGTGATAGTCACTAATGGCATGACTAATAGTTTTTGAGTTTGAATTTACACCAATTGCCTCCAGTTGTTTTACAAATATTTTATTGCGGTAAGGCGAAAGTTGGCCTTCATCTGATGCAATAGAAATATTGAAGTCTGCGGGTAAATTATCTACTTTGAAACTGTCGGCTAAGTCGAGAATTTTATCTTGAACATCCTTACCTGTAATTTCTGCTCTTTGATTTTGCAATTGCAAAATTACTTCATTAATAAACCATCCTTCAAGCCGTTGATACATAGCTTCAACTTTTTCTTGTGTGGTTGAGTAATACAAAAGTTTCTTTATGCTGTCCTTTGCTTCGTTCAAATCAATAGAAGAATCAACAATTGAAATATTTTTAATGAGTTTTTTCTGTTGGGCGTTATTCAATGCAATAAATGCCGAGTAAGCGGCTTTGTTTGTTTCATTTTTTGATGTGGTAGCAACTTCAAGAAGTGACTTTAAAATATCCTCCACATTTCTCGTTTCACTTTTCCCTTGTTTTAGTTTGAAAGGTATAGTGTCAGCTGATGCTACTGCCGTTGTAATTAAATTGAATAAACAATTGTCAGGGTCAAGTTGCCCGTTTGCAATTCCTACACTCCAAACTCGTATAGTTTTCCAAAGGTCTGTGCTTGAGTTTGTCAAGTTTGCAACAGAATTTATATGGAGTTTGGTTTGATATACATTGAGTAAATCAGGTAATTCAATGCTAATGTCATCTATTTTTTCAATCAATATTTTTGCAAATGGATTTTGTTCTGAAACGATTAGGAACAAGCCATATCTTACCTGATATAGGTAGCCTAGATTAGGTTCGATTGCAGAAAAGATTGAATTCATTTTGATATTGGAAATATAATTCAAAAAGTTAAATTATGGCTTTTGACCACCATTGACCGAAATTGATAATTTGTTCTAGCAAAAAAGCAGATACTAATCATTTGTCTTTGAGAACTTTAAGTAAGTCTTTAATATGTATTTTCACGAAAGATAATAAAATCAATACTATTTCAGAAATTATAGCTTGTATTTTATTAGGTAAATATGACAATCAATAATATTGTCACTTTTGCCTAATGTATTTGTATTTAGGCATTAAGTTGCCTGCGAAACTAATAAATGCGTTTTCTTGAAATCAAATTTTTAAATTTAATACCTTGTAATCTCAACTAGGAAAATTACCTGCGAATTCTAAATATTATCTTATAAGGAACGAAAAGTAAAATATAGTCTAGCTCGCTAAAATTGTTATTTAGAAAGGAAAGCTTTGGATGGGAAAGCAAACAAAATAAAGATAGTGTTCAATCTTTTAATTTTGCTGTTCAGGTTGATGGTGCCATTAAGAAGAAATTATGGATTTCATTTTCTCCGTTTTTTGTTTGATAAATGACTTTCAGCTTCCTCTTCAATTTCAGAAATAGTCTGTCTCTTATGATCTCTTAGCCATATATCAATTTCGCTTTTTAGAAAAGCTAGCCGTTTTCCGAACTTTTGATGAGGAATTTTTCGGGCATGCACCCATGAATACACTGTGGCTGCCGCTGGTCGACCCGGAAGATAATCACAGAGATCTTTGAGGGATAACCAGCGTTCTGCTTCTTTGTTTACATGTGATGCCCCGTTGGCTTGTAAAAGCTCCTTAATCAAAATCAGGTCATTTCGCATTGCTGATACCATAGCAGGTAGTTGGTCAAATGTAGTCGGCCTATCTTCCATTATTTTTTTACCAAAAGAAGATGTCGGCACTGGTGCGTACCGATTCAAATTGGTGCAAGTTTATTTATTTTGTGCTTTTTCTAATTCTTGCTGAGCAATTGACTGCGCTTTCGGATTGGAGATTAATTCATCGATGACTTTTTGTAGTTTATTCAGATGCAATTTTTTTGATCTGTCAAATTGTTGATCTTCTCTGTCGGCTACTGGCGGCTGAATTCTTTCGCTCGGATAAAGGTGATAATTTTTATAAATCTCGAATATTTTCTTTCCACTATTTTTCGAAATCCATCCATTTAACTTTGCTATTCCGTCTGAATTTCTTTCGTTAATTCCCTCGTGTTCTCCTGTTATTTTGAGATATACATATTTTAAAGCTATTACATGTTGCGGTGTTTTTACCTTTGAAGATTGTTTGACAGGGTTCTCATCAATTAATGATTTCAATTCTGCTTCAATAAATATTTTATAGAAACGAAGATTCTCAAAATTAACTACTTTTGCAGATGACAGGACACCATTTAGATAATTCAATAAGATAATTTTTTGTTGACTGTTAAGTTTTTTGTCTTGGCAAAATTCTCTTATAGCAATTGGACGAGGAAGCGATTTATTATTGTTAATAATATGAAGTAAATCAAAAAGCATTTCGAGAAATTGAAACGGTTCAAATAGTCCATTCAATTCTTTTAAGGAAATTTTATAGAGGGCAATTAAAAAATCTTTCAGTTTTTCTTTTGCAATTTCCGGTAGCAAATTCATAAATGAGGACTCGCTAATTAATTTATCCATGAAGCTCTCATCGGTTTTCTTCATCGTAGTCAAATTAGCTAATAAATCTTTTTTTAGTATAGGTTTTTCCATGTTGGCTATATGGGTTAATTTCAAATTGACAGTCCACTTGAACCTGTCCAATTAATTAAACGAGTTTTTAAAGCGTGTTTTTTACTGCATCGTCAATGACAGAATTTTCAAAACTTTTTAAATAAGTTTGAGTAATATCTTCAGTTTTATGTCCCATCGCTTCTGAAATAATAGCGGTCGGCACGCCACCATATTTTAAAGTAGTTGCAAATGTGTGTCTGACAACGTAAGTTGTAAGCGGTGTACTGATTCCTGCTAAGGTACCGATCTCTTTAAATAGTTCATTTATTTCAGTTCTCGTTTTATGTACTCTATTGTCAATTTGAACTGGTGTTATGTGTTTATTTCTGTCAAGAATAGGAAAGATATAATTTTCGGAATCTAATCCTGTAATGGGAAACCAATAACTTAAAATTTGAAGCAGTGGTTTTGTTAGTGCGAAATGAATTGGCTTTCTAGTTTTTCTTCGAATGTAAAATATCCTTCCTTGTTCTTTATTCTTCCATTTTAATTCAGCTATGTCAACAAAATTAATCCCTTGTCCATAGTATATGAATAAGAAAATTTGTCGGGCTTCATATAGTTTAGTTCCAATTTCAAGTTCTAAGCTTTCTATTGTTTTTACTTCGGATTTAGAAATAGCACGTCTGTTTGTTTTAGTGTTAAATTTTGAAACTTTAAATTTTTTAAAAGGGTAATCTTTTTCATGCGCAATATTTTCTTTAATTGCCATATTGAATAGTGATCGCATTGTTCGGAAATGAATAGACAATGTATTTTCGCTAACACTTTTTGATCGCATCCATGTCTCGTATTTTGTCAGAAGGGGGTAATCTAATTCATAAAAATAGTAATCTCGATTGAGTGAAAAAGTTTTAAATGATGCGGCTACAAATCGATAAAGTTTAGAATTTCCGATTTGTCCTCGCATTTTAAATCTATCGCTAACTTCTTTAAAAAATTGCGCAACCGTCTGATTTTTTACAGGACCTTCAACCAGTTCAACTAATCCCAGAGCACTAATTCTTTTGTCATCATGCAAAGCTTCAATTTGCGCACTCTCGTATTTTTGAACTGTTTTGTTAATTATTGATTTTATTTTCAGTTGGTTTGGATGCTTAGATTTTGGGGCGTTTTTCTTTTCATCCCACAACTCTAAGGGGCAACTTATGCCAATAGAAACATATTTCCTTTGTCTGTTTTTAGTTATCCTGAGCATTAGCGGAAACTCCCCATTTGAAAGGGCTTTCCACTTGTACAGAATAACGGCGAAACTTGCAGCTGAGTTTTTCATGTTGAATTATTCTCGTTTATTGAACTATATTTGGTTGACACACTGGTTGACACAAATGAATCAAAACATCTATTATGTTACAAGTAATAAAAAGTAAACTTATCTCTAAATATCAACAAGTTAGTCTAATAACTAATGAGTTCAATAACTATCAAATAGGGGCAAAACTATGCCTTACAAGCAGAGGGTCACAGGTTCGAACCCTGTAGCTCCCACTACAAACCCACCTTCACGGTGGGTTTTGTCGTTTATGTGCTTTGTTTATATTTTATACAGCAAAAAAGCGGACAAGTATTAAGTTGGATATACTTGTGATTCGATTGAAGATCGAATGAAAAAACATTTATCAAATCATAAAGGCTTCACCGGGAAATTTGATGATTGGATGTGTGTGTATATTTAAGGTTCCGTTTTTTCTTTACCTACTATGCTTGTCCAAAACAATTATGGAAATCATTTACAATACAAGAAATTTTCCGCTTATTAATTGACCATCCTCATTTGTAATGGTGAAGAAATAGAAGCCAGGTTTCAGATTGATCTGACCAATTTCAAACTGATCTGTATTACTTGTAGTTTGTGAGACAGGACTTCCTGCAAGACTATAAACAGCGAGTTTGCTTATCTGTTTCTGTGTGTTTTTAAAATATATAGTTGAATTATTGACAATCGGATTTGGATAAATTCTATATCCGCCTGCTTTAATATCAAGTACAGTTATTAATACAAGATTAGAAAATCCTGACCAACCAAGTTGCAATCGATATATATTAATAGAATTTAATGTAGGCATATAGTGTACAAAAGAATAAGATACCGATTCAGTACTACTACCACAAATCCCACCTATGTCTCCAATGCGCTCCCAGTCTACCGAATCTAAGGAATGATAAATCTGAATCCCATTACATGTAGAACCCTCTGCAACTGTCCAGTTGAGATATACTTTTCCACTACTTTCAAAGGCACTAAAATTATCCAAAATTGCGGATTGCGCAAAAGAGGAGGAAGTTTGAAAAAACCATAGTAGAATTGCAATAAGGATATACTTATTCCTTCTCATGATCATTAAAATATAAAGCAATATAAGAAATTTTTCATTAGATCTCTAATTTTAGACTTACCCTAATTTGAAATACGACTAGTTTACATAAACCATTGAAGTGGATAGTTAAAATTATTTTTTAATTAATTGTTTTGTTACTAATTCAGAATTGGTCACTAATTGAATCGTATTATTCCCACTTGCCAAATTGTTTATTGAAACGATAATTGATTGAGAATATGTAGCGTGAAAACCCTTTACCATTTTACCTGCTGCATCATAAATTGTTGAAGATGTAACTTAAATTTACATAAAGTAAATGTGGAAAATATTTTAATAAAATTTTACTATTATCTGTTAAGTTTTTTTCGCAATCACTTTCGCAATTTTATCTTTCGACTCTTTGCTCACTTCACATTGTTCAGCATAAAATTTCCAATCATAAATAACACTTTGAACATGATCAATAATAGCATTCGCATTTTTCACTTGAAAATAATCAGCTAATTCCATAATATTTTTTTTTGTAGGATTCGCACTTTCTGATGAGATCATTGTGCTATGCATGCCGTGACCGGAACCTGAAAAAGTTAGGTCGTAGGCAGGTGCAACTTTCCATTTTCCATTTGCATCCATCAAGAAAGAAAAGTTTTTACTATGATCGTCTCTGTTGTGTGCAAAAACATTGAAGGCTGCTAAGCGCAATATTTTTTCATATGCGCGAACATCATTTTCTAGAGCGAAAGCGCAGTCCATTAAATTTCCGTAATCTAAATTACTGTATCTGAAATTATCATGCATTAGTCCTGCAGCAGAGTGCATGTGAATTTTATAATTTCCATTTCTGTCAAAACGTTTGGTGCCAAAATAAGCCTGACCTGATTTGCCATGAAAAAGTTTTGATTCACTCATCTCTATACCGGCATTTAGTGCCATTTTGTAATAGGCGAATTCTATGTTTGCTATATCATGAGTGTCGGCTGATGAAGGAAATTTTATAATCCAATGTTCGTAACCACTAGGCAATTTGTTTTCATCCGGGATAATGTGATTCGTAATAGAATTATATCCAACCAATATTTTCGGTCGCGCTCCACCAGAAGTTCCACCAAGTTGAAAAAGTTCATCTAATATTTCAGGCGCTGTTCCTGAAATAATTTGATTCGTCGCTTTTGCAATTTCATCTAATTCAATTTTAAATTCTTCAATGAATTCAATTTGTATTTCCGGTTTGTACGTTAATGCTCCCATTCCATTACTCCCAACATAGGCTAATCGATCAAGTGGAGTGATGTCGTTAACATTAATTCCTCTTGCTGTAAGCGCACGATCTAATAATAATTTTCCCCAGCCATCAGGAAGTGAATCTGCAAATACTCCAAATAGTCCGTCAAAAGGAATTAGACCTGAATTATTTATTCCGGTGTTTAATTTTAATTTTATCGGCGAGATCTCTAATCCTCGTGAAATAAATTCTGCGTAGTATTTGAAGAATATATTTTTTCCTTCACTTACTAATTCTCCTAATTCAATTATTTCATTCTTAAGTTGAATAGAAACAACTATTTTTTTCACATGTTCCATCACGCTCTCGTTTTATCAGAAAATAATTTCTCTATCTCCTTTAAATTTTCTTTTGGTGTTAAAAGTGTTTCGAAATCATTCATGCGATTTAAAATTTGTGCTAACTTTAAAAGTGACTCCAATGATATTTGTCCTGTCAACTCAAAGCGTTTAACACTGCCCAATGAAACACCAGAACGCTTCGCTATTTCACTTTGAGTGAAGCCCGCTTGTTTCCTTATAATTTTAATTTTTTGTGCCAGTTCAATCAATAGATCTGAGGGCAGTTTCGTTAGACCAAATTTTGCCATAGTAGCTAATATATTAGTCTAATATACTTATAATATACTTAAATGGCCAATATATTAGCTCTAAAAATTACATTTAAGACCACAATTATGTCAGTTCAGCTTAAATCCAGCCATTTTATCGCTTTGGTCCACATCAATATTCCGAAGAGTGTCAAATTTGGCTGGTGCAATCCTTTCAAATTCACCAATATAATTGTACCTTCGCGGCCTTATGAAACGTATCCTCGACAGCCGCAAACTTCTCAACGCAGAAAAAGACACTGATCTGGCTAATCTGAAATTGATCTACAGAAACCTGATCAAAGAATGGCACCCTGATAAATTTCAGGATGAACAAAAAAAGGAAGAAGCAGAAGTAACAAGCAAAAGCATCATTGAAGCTTATCATTTATTAGTGAGTGTGAATCCCGAAACACATGCATCGAATGCGGAGGCGTATACGCTTACAACAACAACTTCTAGCATCGAAGATTTTTCGTACAAAGGACAAACATTGAAAGTGACTTTTCATGATGGTAGCGTGTACGAATATTTCGGTGTGCCGAAGAACATTTATACGAAGCTGATCAATTCTCCGATCCAAGCACGGTTTGCAAGACGTCATATTTTCAATTCGTATTTGTATCGCAATGTTATTAAGAGTGCAATGGTGATGGCGTAATCGATTTATTTTCGATTATTACTTTCCATTATTATTCTTGAACATTAATATCTTCACATGTCTTTTTCCAATCTGGGTCTTTCGTCATCGCTGGTCAAAATTATTTCTGATCAGGGATATACTCAGCCGTATCCGATCCAGAGTGAAGCTATTCCTGCAATTTTAAAAAAGCAGGATGTATTAGGAATTTCTGCAACTGGATCAGGAAAGACTGCAAGTTATGTATTGCCCATCTTAATGGGTTTGCATGCAAATGTTGTTTCAAAAAACAGACACGTAAAAGTTTTAGTACTTGTGCCTACACGTGAACTTGCGACGCAAGTATTCGATGTATTCAAACTTTTTGGTTCTGCGCTTGCTAATCCAGTGAAATCGCTTGCTGTATTCGGTGGTGTTTCTATCAATCCGCAGATGATGGCTATGCAGAATGTAGATGTGCTTGTCGCAACTCCCGGTCGGTTACTTGAATTGGTTGAATCGAATGCCGTTCATCTTTCAGAGATCGATACCCTCGTTCTTGATGAAGCAGATAAAATGCTGAACCTCGGATTCGAAGAGGAAATGAATCGCATTCTCGAACTTCTTCCACGTAAACGACAAAATTTATTGTTCTCTGCGACACTGAATGAAAATCTCGAATCGATCAACAAATTGGTTTTACGTAATCCTGTTGTAATAAAAATCGAGTCGAATGACGAGCCGGAGAATATTGATCTGATCAAACAACTTGGTTATTTTGTAAGCGAAGAACGTAAAGGTCCATTGCTTCGATATTTGATCAAGCACAATACATTGAAACAAGTTTTAGTTTTCACATCGTCAGTTTTTGAAGCAGATAAAGTAACAGACAAGCTTCGCAAAAATGGAATTGATGCAGCAGCAATGCACAGTAAAAAAAGTCAAGGTGCAAGAACGGATGCATTGACACGATTTAAATCAGGAAAACTTACTGCACTTGTTGCAACCGATCTGATCTCTCGCGGTATCGACATCAAATTTTTACCTCACGTGATCAATTACGAATTACCTCGTTCGCCGAAAGATTACATTCACCGTATAGGAAGAACGGGCCGCGCCGAGAATCCGGGCGAAGCGATTACTTTTGTTACTCCTGATGATGTACATCATTTCCGTGTGATCCAGAAGAAAATGGGTAAGTGGGTGACGATGATCGATAGTGAGGGGATGGATTTGAGTGGGTTTTGATTAATAGTTACATATGAAGAAATTCTATCTATTAGAGGTCATTGTCACATTCTAGTCAGTTTTTATTTTAAATGAAAGTTATAAATTTAATTTCATACTTTTAATTTGTAATTATTTTATAAAATCGTTTTTTCAATGAAGGTAAAATTATTCGCAATTTTTATTGCTTTGTTTTTTGTGAAAGAAATCAATGCGCAAGGCTATGATCAGTTTGTGTGGAATAGTTCAATTCAAGGATTGGCAGGCCCTCAATTTGTGAGGTTCGGTCCAGACGATTCACTTTACATCGGAAGTGTATTTGGACTTCATGTATTTGCTGATACAACAATTAATTTTTATCCATTTTATCCATTGGCGGGTCACTATGCAAAAGCTATAACTTTTGAAAGTGGGATCGCTTGGATTGGAACAGATAGTGGACTTGTCAAAAGAAGTGGGGTGCAATTTCAAGTATTTAATCAAAGTAATTCCGGAATGAATTGCGATTTGATAAATGATGTCAAAGTTATTGGATCAAGTATATATTTAGCAACAGATAGTGGTTTGACGATCTTTGATGGAAGTACATGGACGAATAGTTCAATTTCTGATTTAGGGTTGCTTGAAAAGCCGGTTTCAATAGGTAAAAATAATTTTGGAGTTTACTTATCAGATAGAGCAGGGGCAATCATTGTTAATTCAGGGTCAACTTGGCGCAGTGTTTACAATTCTAAATACGGTACTTATCAATCAGGGAAGTTTGTCAATTTGAATAATGATACACTTTTGATTCCTTACTTAGCAGCATTTGTAACTGATTCAATTGTTAATTATATAGATATTCCTTTTGATCCATGTGTTTTTAAAGATAACCTTGATTCAAAAGCTTTTCTATTTTCAAATCCAGTTACTGGTGAAAATATTATGACACTTTCAAAGGGTGGTTTACCATCAAGTTGTGATTATTTGCTCAAGCTAAATAATTTCGAATTAGATCTAAGTGATATCAGGGAATTTAGTAATACACAATTGAGTAGTTACATTAGTCAATTGTCAACATATGGAAATTTATTTGATTTTAATTCTTTAGGAAAACTGTATTGGGTTCAAAACTCCCTTTCACATAGAATTTTTTCTGTGAACTTATCTTTGGATTCATTTCCTTCAAATGTGCCATTTGATGTTTGCCCATATCTCGACATCAACCAAGTGCGTGCAAGAGTATGGAATAATGGGACTATGTTTTGGGATCTTGCCGGAGATGCATTATATGAAGTTCCTAAAGGTTCAGGGAAGACTGCAATTTTTGGAAATGGTCTTTGGATCGGCGGACTAGATCAAAGCAATCAATTGCACATAGCTGCTCAGACGTATCGACAAAGTGGAAGTGATTTTTGGCCCGGACCATTGGATACAATTAATGCAACTATCGATTCAGCGACAAAATCTGCATTTGATACAATTTGGAAAATCAACAAAAGTACGATAGAAGATTTTATTTGGCGGTATGCAACTGGACAAGTTCAGAATGGATCATGGGCAGTACCAGATATAATTTTAAATTGGCCGGCTGGTGGCTCAGGAAATTATTCGCGCAATCTTGCGCCTTACTATGATTTCAATCAGGATGGAAATTATAATCCATTTGATGGCGATTATCCAGATATAAAAGGAAGCCAAATGATCTGGTCTGTGTTCAATGATAATTTTGGTTTTCACGATGAAACAAATTCTGACCGAAATCTCGGAGTCGAAATTCAAATGTCTGCTTATGCTTATAATTGTTCAATGGCAATTAACGATGATAGTGTGATCAACTATACAACATTTTATCATTATGATATCATCAATCGATCTGACACAGATTATCATGAAGTTTATCTTGGTGTATTTACAGATGTCGATCTTGGCAACTATCTCGATGATTATGTCGGTTGCGATACTGTAAATGACTTCGGGTTTGCTTATAATGGGGATGATGACGATGATGGTTTATTAGGTTATGGGTTACATCCGCCAATGATCAATAACGTAATTCTTGAAGGTCCTGATGCAACTCCTTTCGATGGTATTGACAATGATCATGACGGAATTACTGATGAGGTCGATGAAAAGTGTATGATGAATAATTTTACTTATTGGAATAATGATGCTTCGCCCATTGGCAATCCAAATTCGGCGCAAGATTACTATTATCGAATACAATCACGTTGGAAGGATGGGTCACATGTAATGCTGGGTGGTAGTGGATTTAATCAAGCTAATAGTGACAGTACTAATTACATGTTTAGTGCAACGCCTTACAGTGGATTATTTTGGTCTGAATCGGTTCCCTATGATTCGGGTTCAACTCCCAATACGGCAGATGATAGGCGATTTCTGATTTCATCGGGCCCATTCAATTTAAATGCTCATCAAAAAAAATCAATTGACTTTGCATATGTGTATACACGCAACCCCAATTCTCCAAATGGATTAACCACTTCCATTTTGAAAAACACTCAAGATGTTTTACGGATAAAGCAATTTTACGAAAGCAATACATTTCCGTGTGACAATGTGATTTCAGTAGAAGAAATTGAAAATTTGGAACTGAGTGTTTTTCCAAATCCGGCAGATCAACAGATTGAGATCAATTTTTCTTCTTCAGGAAATTCGGCGAAGCAAGTACAAATTTCAGATCTATTAGGAAAGATTGTTTATACTAAAAAGCTTGGTACAGAAAGAAGTTTTAAGATTGCAACCGGTAATTTATCACCCGGATTATATTTTTTGACATTAACTTCCGGTGGGCAAATTACTTCGAGAAAATTTAATGTTCAACATTTTAATAAATAGGCGGTATGATAATCTCCTTTCAAAAGCTATTTTGAAAATGAAGCATCTAGTTTACAATTCACTTCCAAATCCTAAAATTAAAATCCAATTTCCTTTTCTGTATTAGCGTCCGCCAGTCGATAAACAATAGTGCGCCAATTAATATTAGTGCAATTGACAAACTTAAAATACTTTTCAAGGAGAGTAAGTCATCTAATATGGCGTTAGAATTATCTGTAGCATATTTCCCCAAATTAATGGCAATGGTGTCGCTAATAAATTTGCCGACAAAAAAAGCAGGAATAATGTTTTGTGGTTTCACTTTTGCAATTCCTGCAGCGAGGAAAAGTGGAGTTGTTGGTAGTGGCATCAATGAATACGCAAGTATGAATACGTGACTGCGCCAACCTTTTTTTTTCATTTCGTTTCCCAAGAATTCAATGTCATCCGTTTTTGTTTGCTTGAAAATTTTACCGGCTAAATGAGGAATATAGAGAGTCAAAACATACCTTCCTAAAATAGATCCGGCAACTCCAATAAAAATTACAAACCAAATATTCAGATTAAATAGAATTTGTAAGGTCATCATAATTGTAAATGCAGGTGGAAATGGAAATGGCACCACATCAAAAATGAATGCTCCGAGAAATACTAAGAGATAGTGAAACCACATAAGATTTTATAAATGTTTAAAAATTGAGGATTTGGCTTAGCTGGTGTAATACTCTAAAGATAGGTAGAATTCCGAATTAATGAGGCAAGAAGGGAAAGGTTGTACCTATAATTGAATACTTTTCGAAGCATTTGTAAAGAATTAGTATTTGAGTTGATTCTTGCTCTTCAAACTAAGAACTGCTCAACTATTATTGCTGATGCAAGGGAGATGTTTGTGATTTCTCCAAAAGATCGGCAATGGACAATCGACATTTGGTATCCTCTAGCTGTTAGTGCCGGATTCAAGTTCCAAGGATTGATCTTAAGCAGGAATACGTTTAACGAGCTTTCTGTAAAACAGATCTCAGCGCATTACGACGAGAATAAAGTGACCACTATGTATTTCGTTTCACCATCGGCTGCATTAGATTGGGTTAGGAGCTTAGTGGATAGTGAGTAGAACATATTTGAATTTTCAACTTTGAATTTATTTTAATTTTTCATTTACTATTTTTAATATCTTGGTCATGATCTTTTACTAAAATTACTATCACGTTTTAATATGAATAAACCCTCTAGAAAAACAGGAAGTACGCTTACTATGATTGTAATAATCATTCTTGCGTTACTCACCCTTGCAGTAAAAAGGTGTAATAAAGCAAAGGAAAGCAAAGTTGATAGACCTGTTACTTCGGTTGAAGGAGATTGGAGGCATCATAAACTTGTCTTTACAAAACATGCTCGGTGCAGAATGGAGTGTAGAGATATTTCACAAAATGAAGTTGAGTACATTCTTGCGAATGGGATAATAAATGAAAGTAAAAGTAAAGAGGAAAATGACGAGGCAACAGGACATTGTCCTACAATCGCTTTAGAAGGAAAAACCAATGATGGCCAGCAAGTGCGAATAGTGTTCGGTGCTTGTGATAAAATCACCAAAGTGATTACTGCAATTGATCTTGGCGTGGAGCATAATTGTGATTGCCGATGATCAATAAAGAAGAATAGCTAATTTGTGGATGAAGCTATCGGATTTCAGAATCGTTTCTCGAATAACAAATTATAAATATTGATTTAGAATAGTGAAAAGTATTACTAGAACAGTTTGGATATTATCACTAGTTAGTTTGTTTACAGACGTAGCTAGTGAAATGCTTTATCCAATAATGCCGATCTATTTGAAGTCGATTGGATTTTCAATTGTTTTGATAGGAATACTTGAAGGAGTCGCAGAGGCAATCGCTGGACTTAGCAAAGGATATTTTGGAAGGCTTTCAGATGCTTCCGGTAAAAGAGTTCCGTTTGTTCAACTTGGGTACGCATTCAGCACAATCTCAAAGCCAATGATGGCGCTCTTTGTTTATCCAATATGGATCTTTTTTGCAAGAACGATCGATCGTTTTGGAAAGGGAATTCGTACAGGAGCAAGGGATGCAATTCTTTCCGATGAAGCTACAGAAGCAACAAAAGGTAGAGTATTTGGCTTTCATCGAGCAATGGATACTCTAGGTGCGGTGATTGGTCCGTCATTAGCGTTACTGTATTTGTATTACAACCCACTTGATTATAAAACACTTTTTTATATTGCTTTTTTGCCTGGAGTATTGGCAGTTTCTGTTAGTTTCTATTTAAAGGAGCAAAAAAAGGAAAAGGTAGATTCGAGAAAGAAAGTTCCAGTGTTTTCTTTTCTTAAATATTGGAAAGAGAGTCCTGCGCAATATAGAAAATTGGTAATTGGATTATTGTTGTTTACAATTGTGAATAGCTCAGATGTCTTTTTGCTTTTAAAAGCTAAGCAATCGGGAATGAATGATACAATGGTCATTGGAGTTTATATTTTCTATAACCTCATTTATGCTTTGTTTTCATTTCCTGTTGGTATTATCGCAGATAAAATCGGGTTACGAACAATTTTCATTTTAGGAATAATACTTTTCTCGGGAGTATATTTTGGAATGTCTTTAAATACAAGTACAGAAGTAATTTTCGGATTGTTTTTTCTGTATGGAATATATGCCTCTGCGACAGAAGGAATTTCCAAAGCTTGGATCGCAAACATAATTGATAAGAAAGATACTGCTACTGCAATTGGCACTTATACAGGATTGCAAAGTATTTGTACTATGATTGCAAGTTCACTAACAGGATTGATCTGGTTTAGTTTCGGAGCAACGGTTGCATTTATTATAACTGCAAGTGTGGTATTAGTTGTAGTCTTCTATCTTTTGATTTTCACTGTTCCTGTTTCAAAAAAATGAATCGACTTATTGTCCAAAATTTCCAATTACGAAATTCGATAATATACACCAGGATGCTCGTGAAAAACATAATCCTTCCAATATGTCATACCGCATTTTTCAAGGACGCGAATGCTGGCTACGTTTTCTTTCATCGCACGACCGACGATAATTGGGAATTTTAATTCGTGTAAGCCAAAATTTATACATGCTTGTGATGCTTCTGTAGCATAATTTTTCCCCCAGTATTCTCTATGCAGTCGATAACCGATATCGATCTCGTCTTTTGGTTCAAAGTATTTCAATCCACACCAGCCAATAAATGCTCCGGCAGATTTTTCTATCATGGCCCATCGTCCAATTGGAACATTTGTTATTGATAGGGGAGGAATTTTGTATTGGTAATTCTTTAGGAAAATTTCCGCAGCTTCAAGATCAGTAAATGTAACATCACCGGTGTATTTAACAACTTCCGGATCATTATTTAGTTGAAAAAATTCTTTCGCATCTTCATTAATAAATTCACGAAGGAATAGTCTTTCTGTTTCGAGTATATATTTCATAAATGCTTCAGCACTTTAATCCCATTAGACAATTTAAACCCATTAAACTCTTTAAACCCCTTTAAACAATTTTAAAAACATCAAGCCTTCCCAATACCCAATTCCGCCTTCTTCTTATCGTATCGTACAAAGAAATTGATCCAAATAATTCTTGACCAATGAAAAGTAAGTGGACTTAACAAAACAATTGTTACCGCCTGGAAACCGATAAAGAAAGCTGTCGTCCAGTCTAGGAACAATCCATACATAATGAACCATGAAATAAACCAGCCTGATGTCAGTGCATAGGAAACGTACATAGCTCCAAAGAAGTACCCCGGTTCTTTCTCATAGATCTCTCCACAATGTGAACAATTCTTTTCCATTAAGAACATTCCTTTTAAGCGATAGGGATTAGTGTGTGTAAAAACTTTTCCTTGATGGCAACGCGGACATTTGTTTGCGGCCATAGAATAGAGGATTTCAGTTAACATCATTCTGCAAATATAACTAACTAATTGCTTAGAATGAAGTATGAAGGATGAATCCCGATAGCTATCGTGATGAAAAATTGAGGATTAGGTAGAGCGTGACTATATTGGTAGGTGGCTATTTCTTAAACCCATTACAATGATTAAATCCTTCAATAGTCATGGTTGAACATTATCAAATTTCTGCTACAACAAATGTGCTCCCGCCAATAAAGATCATGTCATTTACAGTGTAATTTGTTTTTGCTGCATCTATAGCTGATTTGACGGAAACATAAGATTCTCCAATTAGGCCAAATTTTTTTGCAGTCGTTTTTAATTCTTCAGCATTTAGTGCTCGAGGAATATTTGCTTGGCAAAAATAATACTTTGCATTTTTAGGAAGCAGTTCAAGAATTCCTGATACGTCTTTGTCATTTACTACTCCAAGGACCATATGAAGATTTTCAAAATTATATTCTTTTAGTTGATCTAAGATTAATTTTATTCCGGCTTTATTGTGTCCAACATCGCAAATGATCAAAGGTGAGTCGGAGATTTTTTGCCAGCGTCCCATTAAGCCTGTAGATAGTTGGACATTTTTTAATCCAGATCGAATATGTTCTTCCGATATTTCCCAACCTTTTTTTTGAAGCTGAAGAATAGACTCTATTACTCCACATATATTTTTTTGCTGATAGTTGCCATTTAAACTCAATTCTAAATTTTCAAATAGCGGTATTGAGTCGTTGTAGATGTTATAAAATTGAGAGTTGGCTGATTTATTTATTTTCTCCGCTTTGATTTTGTCTGAGGCAAATGTAATCTCTGTTGAATTGTTATTTGCTTTTTCAATAAATACAGAAACAGTTTTTTCTTGTCTCTCGCTGATTACAACCGGGATATTTGGTTTTATTATTCCGGCCTTTTCAAATGCAATTTTCTCAAGTGTGTCGCCCAAAAGTTGCATGTGGTCATAGCTAATGTTCGTGATCAATGAAAGTTCGGGTGTAATAATGTTTGTAGAATCTAATCGTCCACCAAGACCGGTTTCAATGATCGCTATATCCACTTTCTCTCTAGCGAAATAATCGAAAGCAAGTCCAACCGTCCATTCAAAAAAACTGAGTTGAATCTGTTCAAAGTTTTGCTTGTGAGATTCAACAAAACCAATGACCTCTTTCTCTGGTATCATTTCTCCATTGATCTTGATTCGTTCTCTGAAATCTTTTAAGTGTGGCGAAGTGTACAATCCTGTTTTGTATCCGGCAGATTGGAAAATAGCAGCTAACATATGCGAACTAGAACCCTTCCCATTTGTTCCGGCAATATGTACAGATTTGAAGCGGTTTTGAGGATATTCAAGTATTTTGCAAAGTGCAAGGGTGTTATTTAAATCAGCTTTATATGCAGCTGCCCCGATCCTATGGAACATAGGTAGCTGTGAAAATAGGTATGCTAATGTCTGTTGATAATTCACTTTTGACTTGTGATTATTTAGTTTCCGGATGCAATTTACGGCCAATTTAGATGCTAAAATGAAATTATTTTTTGCATGGAAAGGAATTTTTTCTAAATTGCTAACGCTAACAATCACAATATTATGTCAATTAAGAATAGAACTGCCAAGAAGCTCATAAGTACTTGGCCTCAAAGGCTTGCTTTGTCAGGTGTAGTTGCTTTTATAGTATGGAGTATAGCAGAAGAGAACCTGATCATATTCTTATCATCATGGATAATTGCACATTTAATTTTGAGTATGTGGAATGCAAAAATTCCTGATGTTAAAACAAACTTCAATGAGGAAATGCGGTATTAGTTTTTTTATTTAAAAGTTGTTTCTCTTTTTATATTTAAAATTTAATGTTTAAAGTTTATTTTGTTTCATTTTTAAATTAATTTCTCCGTAACCCATATTTCATTATCTTAATTTAATTTTACTTCCGACGTTCGCAATTAAGCATCAAAGTGCTAATTACCACTTACCACTTACCACTTACTATTTACCATTTTCAAGTGAAAAGTTCTTCCAAAAAATCGGTCTACACATTTTTATTCTTGCTTGCATTTTCTTTTCAATAACTTCCGGATTGTTCCTAACAAATTTTTGAATTTCAGTTTCTGATTCTGCTTCAAGTAAATTGATTATTCCACTTCCATTTTCAAATAATGCAGCCATGATCAACCGTCCATCGGTATAAGCTTGGCGCATATAGTTTTCATGCCTTCGCAAATCAACGGTTGAAAATGTTTTATGGGATGGAAAGTTTTCTCCCATTGTCCATAAGATAAAGTAAAGATTTTTCAGACCACTTCTAAGACTTGAAGTAGAATCGATTTTGTCAAGAGGTACTATCATGGTTCGTGTGATTTCCTGTGAAAAATAATGTGGTTAAATAAAGTTTATATCATACTCGTTCTTTTGTGTGTTCAATTGATATTCAAATATTCATTTTAAGTTTCAGAATATTATCAGCATTGTGTCAGTTGTCTGTCATCGAAACGTCAGCCTCTTTAATAGTTCAAAGTTGAAAGTTCAAGGTTCAAAGTTCTGAGTGTTTTTGGAGAGCTGGATAGATTCTACTTGTAATGGTTTTAATTTGACTCTTTCTTGTTACATTTGTTGAATGAGAATTCAATTGTTGACTTTCTTTCTGGTATTTTGCATGTTTGAAATGTCATTTGCTCAAACGCTAAATTTTTCTGATGAGATCAAAGAAAATAAAAATGCTAAATTCATGCGCACTTTAGGTGCTGATGAAAATGGAAATATCTATTTATTAAGAAGTAATCTCTCACTCGACACTGATCGCGATAGATCCGGGTTTAAAAATCGTGTTTACTTTTTGCAGTATTTGAATGCCGATCTTAAATTGATTTGGGAAAAGGAGCTCTTAACATCATTTGAAGATGGTCACATTGCAGATGTTCAATTTAACAATGGCAGAGTAGTGGTAGTAGGCTTTTTAAATGACAGAAAATCGAAGACTTATACATTTTACATTCAGTCGCTTGATGATAAAGGTGAATGGGTCAATAAGCCAAAAGAAATAGATAAACTAAGTTCAATAGAATTAGATGAAGATGATAAGCCGGGAATCATTAATTCGCAAGATGAATTGTCAATAGCTTTTTCATATCGTAAAATTAGTGAAGACAAAAAATTTCAGATCTATCAGGTACTAGTTATGGATACTGCATTTGGTGTTCAATACAAGAAGCAGATTGAGATCGAGGCTTCGATGGAAACCTATATTCCAATTTCGTTTTTGCTCTCTAATCGAAGTTGTTTTTTTGCTCTTGGTATTCATTACACGAATTTGAAAAAAGTAAAAAGCCAGGAAGAAGTTTACTATGAATTGCATGGTTATAATCCTCTTTCCGGTCAGGTTCTTCATTCAGTTATAAAAAACGAAAACAAGTTTTTGACGGATGTAGGATTTACAATAGACAATATAAATAATAGAATTGTGGCAGCAGGGTTTTATTCTGATAAAACAACCTATTCAGTTGCCGGTGTTTTCTATAATTCGTTTACGGAAGACAGTCTTGTGCAATTATCATCTATGAGTTCTCCTTTCCCGGATTCATATCTGCAAAAGTTTATCGGCGAAAGAAAAGACAGTAAAAATAAAGAGCTAGTAAATTATTCCATTGATCGCTTGATAGTTCGTCGTGATGGCGGTGTTGCTATTCTTGCAGAGTCATTCAATCGTGCTGAACGGTCGTACTGGGATTACTATATGCAGACATACATTTACCACTACTATTATCACTATGGAAATATTATGATCTTATCGATCAATCCGTCAGGTGAAATTTTATGGGGAAATGTAGTCAAGAAAGACCAAAATTCTGTTGATGACGAAGGGTATTCATCTTCGTATTTTAGTTCAATCGTAAATGGAAAAATAATTTCACTTTATAACAAATCTATAGACGATCAGGCTTCAGTACTGGTGACAACTGTTGATGGAATTGGTGCTCAGAAAACGGATGTTCTTTTTAATGAAAATCAAAGAGTAGAAATTATTCCTAAATCAAGTAAGCAAATTGATGAAGATGCAATTCTGTTGCCGGCTTATAAGGGGAATAAACTCTTTATCCTGAAAATCACGTATTAACTATTCGATATTTAACTTTTTTGAAGTAGAATTTTTTGCCCGGCAGGAATAGAGGCACCATCATTCAATGCGTTGTACTTATAAAGATATTTTGTTTTAATTCCATATTCGTGAGCGATAGAAAAAATGGTGTCGCCAGGTTTTGTAATATAAAATTTTCTTTCACCTTCTTTTTTCTTTGGTTGGATGTAAACAATTTGACCATCAGTGAGTGTTGCATCTTCAGTAGTCTCATTGTATTTAGGTAATTGCCAATAACCAAGATTCAATTCTTTAGCAAGACTGTGGTAAGTATCGCCGGAATGTGCAATAACATATTTGATTCCATTCTTTTGCTTAACACTTCTGCTTGCAAATGGATCAACAACATCAACAGAAGGAACAAATACTCGTTTTTCTTTGATATCTTTTTTAGGAATTGATTCAGCAATTACTTCATCATTTGAAGTATTTGTTGAAGCCGATGTAGAAGAAGGAATTGGAGTTTTGGAATCTGCATAAAGCGGAAGTTCTTCTTCCGAATCCAATAAGTGTAGTTGGTATTCGTCAATTATTTTAATCAGACGATCTGCATAAGAAGGATCAGTTGCATATCCTGCTTTTTTCAATCCCTTTGCCCAAGCTTTGTAATCCGTTTTGTCAAGTTCAAACAAAAATGCATAACGTGGACGAGTCTTTAAGAAATTACTGTGATCATCATATGATTCTAAAGCTGTATTGTATTTTCTAAAGCATTCATCTTTTGCATCATCATCTTGTGTGTACGATGGTCCGTTCCAGTTCGAACATTTTATTCCGAAGTGATTGTTTGCTTCAATTGCAAGTGGACTATTGCCATCACTCGATTCAAGACAAGCTTGTGCCATCGTAATACTAGCAGGCACACCCGATTTGATCATTTCACGGATAGCGTCGTCTTTATGCTCGGTTATATAACGCATCCGCGCAGCTTTTGGGTCTGCAGCAAAAGTGTTATTTAAACTGATAAATGTGAAGAAGGTAAGAAAGGATTTTACTTTCATAAGATGTAAACGAGATTTACCCGATGTTATTTGTTGTGTTAATACGAGAATCTTACAGTGTAAGATACATCTTTTGTACTAATTAATATTCCGTTTTATAGATGTAACTTGGGTTGTTTATGGAAAAAATGGATAAATTCCACCTGTGTGAATCGCCGTAATACTACTATGCGCAGGAAAAGTTTCTTTTTTCAGTAAATCTTGTAAGGCCCAAAACATTTTGCCGGTATAGATAGGTTCAATCTGAATTCGGTTAAGAAAATAAAATTCTCTACAAAATTCTTCAAGTACAGTTGTTTTCTTTGCGTAACCGCCAAAATGATAATCGTAATACAATGTGATCTTCGAAAGGTCGCCACCTAATGAGGAAATGTTTTCATTCATGAAACTTTCCGCTTTCAATACAGGTATTCCGTGGATGTGCTGATTTAGTTTTGCGCCTTTCGATAAACCAGCAACAGTCGCTCCTGTTCCACAGGCGCAAAAAATATTTTCTGTGCCAATTAATTCTGTGGCCATTTCAGCGGTTCCTTCAACTGCCGCAGCATTTGATCCACCTTCAGGGAGTATAAATACATCATCAGGATTTTTAATGATTCCTTCTGCAAAAAGTTTTAGCAGCAGTGTTGAAATATAATCAGCATTATTTTTCAGTCGATATTCTTCGCGACTAATGAAAATTATTTTCATCTTATTTTCCTGCATGAATTGTATGCAAGGATTTGAAACAACATCGCCCCTAATAATTCCTATGCTATCAATTCCCAATTGATTCGCAGCAGAAGATGTTGCGATTAGGTGATTTGAAAATGCCCCGCCAAATGTGAGTATGACTTTTTTATTCTGTTCACGAAAGTCAATTAAATTGTATTTCAACTTCCGCCATTTATTCCCGCCAGTAAACGGATGCACCAGATCTTCGCGAAGAACCTTTATATGCCTCTCTCGGAATTCCGGCAATTTTACATCTTGAATTATCGGTTTGGATCGGATGTTTAGCATGGGCAAAACTATGATTTTCTTTGTTATGGATTTCTGGTTTAAATTGGTTAAGGAGTTTAATGTGAATTCCGACACGCCTTAAACCATTTAAACCATTTAAACCATTTAAACAAATTGAACCCAAATTCAAGGTTTTTTGGTAAATTTGCCGCTTCAATGGCCATCCAAGATAAATTTGATCCCGAAGACTATTATCTCTCCCCCGAGGGTTATATTATCTTTACGGAGAAATATCATTTGAAACGAGGGTATTGTTGTCAAAGTGGCTGCAAACATTGTCCGTGGGATTTCAATAAGGCAAAATCAAAAAAAGAAAAATAAGCGATCATGCTCACAAGTATATCACCTGAAAAATTAGATCTAAGCACTTCTGTTACACCGACTGGAACAACAATTTCATGTAAGGGTTGGGTTCAAGAAGCTGCATTAAGAATGTTGCTGAATAATCTTGATCCTGATGTTGCTGAACGTCCGGAAGATCTTGTTGTTTATGGAGGTAGAGGAAAAGCTGCAAGAAATGTAGAGAGTTTTAATCTCATCGTAAAAGCATTGAAAGATCTGAATGAAGATGAAACGCTACTTGTTCAAAGTGGGAAGCCTGTTGCAATTCTTCCTTCACATAAAGATGCACCACGTGTGATCATAAGCAATTCGCAATTAGTTCCGAAGTGGGCTACATGGGAAGTGTTTGATGAGTTAGAGAAAAAAGGTTTGATCATGTATGGTCAAATGACTGCCGGATCATGGATCTACATTGGTTCGCAAGGAATTGTTCAAGGAACTTATGAAACATTCAATGCTGTTGCCGATAAACATTTTGGTGGATCGTTGAAAGGAAAATTATGCGTGACTGCCGGGCTAGGTGGCATGGGTGGCGCACAACCATTAGCAGTTACTATGGCAGATGGAGTTTGTTTAGTTGCTGAAGTTGAAGAATGGCGCGCACAAAAACGTGTTGATACAAAATATCTTGATGTAATAGAAAGAGATCTTGACAAAGCGATTGATCTTGCATTGGAGTATAAAGCAAAGGGCGAAAATAAATCGATTGGTGTAATATGCACTGCAATTAAATTGTTGAAGCGATTGATCGAAAGAAACATTGTTCCTGAAGTATTGACGGATCAAACATCTGCGCATGATCCATTGATCGGCTATTTACCTGAAGGTTTGACGAATGAAGAAGCTAATATATTACGTGAGGAAAATCAAGCGAAGTACATTGAAATGACTTACGATTCAATGGCAGAGCATGTTCGTTTGATGTTGGAATTGCAGTCTCGTGGTTCCATCACTTTTGATTATGGAAATAACTTACGTGCACGAGCACAAGAGAGCGGTGTGAAAAATGCATTTGACTTTCCGGGATTTGTTCCTGCATACATTCGCCCGTTGTTCTGTGAAGGAAAAGGTCCGTTTCGATGGGCTGCGTTGTCGGGGGATCCACAAGATATTTACGAAACTGATAAAGTTATTCTCGAATTATTTCCGGAAAATAAATCGTTGCATCGCTGGATGAAAATGGCGCGTGAAAGAATTGCATTTCAAGGATTGCCTGCACGAATTTGTTGGTTAGGAATGGGCGACAGAGAAAAAGCAGGACTAGCATTTAATGAACTAGTTCGAACAGGAAAAGTGAAAGCGCCTATCGTAATTGGTCGCGATCATTTAGACACAGGTTCTGTTGCATCTCCAAATCGTGAGACAGAAGCAATGTTAGATGGAAGTGACGCAATAGCCGATTGGCCAATTTTAAATGCGTTGATCAATACAGCAGGCGGTGCAAGTTGGGTGTCGTTGCACCATGGCGGTGGAGTAGGGATGGGTTACTCGATCCATTCAGGGATGGTAATCGTTGCTGACGGAACTTCTGATGCAGAACGTCGTTTAAAGCGTGTATTGCACAATGATCCGGCAATGGGAGTAATCAGACATGCCGATGCAGGTTATGATATTGCGAAA
>JANOBV010000137.1:0-1483 GCA_031411835.1 Bacteroidota bacterium
TTTTTCACTTGACGATTCTGTAGGAAAATATCTGCCTGAATTTTCAGAAGGCGAAAATGGCAAATTGAAGATTCGACATTTACTGCAGATGAGTTCCGGTTTAAATTGGGATGAATCATATAGCAGTTTATTTTCAAAAACAACAGAAGCATATTACGGAGAAAATTTAGCTCATCAAGTTTTGAAGTTGAAAGTGATCAAAGAGCCGGGAAGTACATTTGAATACATGAGTTGCAATACTGTTTTAATTTCACTGATAATTAATAAAACAACAGGGAAATCAATTTCCGATTTTGCTTCACAAAAATTATGGATTCCGATTCATGCAACACAGCCTGCATATTGGTCGCTTGATCATAACGACGGAATTGAAAAATCATATTGTTGCTTTTATTCTTGCGCTCGTGATTTCGCAAAAATTGCAAAACTTGTACTTGATAGTGGAAAATGGGATGGGAAACAAATTGTTTCACAGAAATATTTGAATGAAATGCTCACCCCAAATATGATTCCTGATGAATTTGGAGCGAAGACCGACTACTATGGACTGCAATGGTGGATGACAAATTATAAAGGACATCAAGTATATTATGCACGCGGGATCCTAGGTCAATACGTTGCATTAGTTCCCGATGAAAAAATTATTATGGTACGACTAGGTCACAAGCGCGGACAAAAAGCTGGGAATCATTATGCAGATCTTTTTCAGTATCTAGATGGGGCTTTAAATATGGGTAAATAATGAATTTTGTCAAGGTTAAAAGGTCAATGGTCATAGCAACCTTGCAATTAAATTACTAATTCTATTTCGAAACAAAGTAGAGATGTCGAAGTTTAGTAGCCTCAACTTACTATTGATCATTTAAAAAAAGTTCCCGCATATATTGGTTTCAAATCGCATCCGCCAAGATTATCTTTGTCGTATGAATTCACTACCAGTTATCCAGAATATCTTGTTCATCGACATTGAAACTGTTCCGCAACATCCTGATTATTCGAGGGTGTCGGAGCGAATGAAAAAATTGTGGGACAAGAAATGCGAAAATTTTAAAGAGGACAAAATGCCCTATGAGTTCTATGAACGTGCAGGCATTTATTCTGAGTTTGGAAAGATCGTTTGTATTTGCTGCGGCTATTTTAATGATCAGCAAGTTTTTGTTGAGGAAGAATTTTATGGTCACGATGAAAAAGCAATTTTGCTTTCATTCAAAAATTTACTCAGCAACAAATTTTATCTGAACACGAAAGTTCTTTGCGCTCACAACGGAAAAGAATTTGACTTTCCATATATCAGTCGAAGAATGTTGATTCACAGTATTCCATTACCATCTATTCTTGAGATCGCCGGTAAAAAACCGTGGGAAGTAAAACATCTTGACACAATGGAGCTCTGGAAATTTGGTGACTACAAATCGTACACATCGCTCGATCTTCTTGCGGCCGTATTCGGAATCACAACACCGAAAGACGATATCGACGGAAG
>JANOBV010000138.1:0-9600 GCA_031411835.1 Bacteroidota bacterium
TGTGCGAATGCAGTTGCTCTCATTACAACAAGAGCAGCCATTAGTGTGATTTTTTTCATTGTCTTTAATTTATGAGTTTGTTTTTGTTTTGGTTTCAATTACGGGTACAAATGTATGTTATAACAATAGATGTTGCAACATCAAACAAGTGATATTCTGTAAATTATTGAAAATCAAATAATAAAATTAATGGAGGGTATCTATATACAACCTTCAACAAACGGTTTTTAGACGTTTCAACATCAAATAGATAGGGCAAAAACGAGGTTGTTAAATGGTATGTTTTCCGGTATTTTATTGAAATATGAAGTTATTTTTTTTGCTTATATTCCCTTTATTGAGGTTGTGAAAATGGATTAAAAACAGGCATTTGTTTGAGAAAATATTATTCTTTTATATTTGTCGAGATATGAAAAAGAGAATATTTATAGGACTTTTGTTACTATTTGTAATTAGCAATCCCACTAACACCGATTACATAAATTACTTAAAATCGCAAGGCGAGTATGACACAAGACCAAATCAAATTAATGGAGGACGAAGCAGCTATTTTTTAATTGGATCTATTTATAAAAATTATAATCAGACCTATTTAGGGATTTTCAAAAACTTCTTTCGAGTGGATAGATTATTCTATTCCGGATTATCGCCAGAAGAAAAAGCTGCAAATGAAAAAACGTTTCAAGACTCGATCGCAGCAGCAGAACAGGCAGCAGCGGCGTCACAGTCAGCTATGATGGACTCAACTGAAGCAATTAGAGTTGATGCCGCAGCATGGTCACCTGATCCGCTTGAAATTATTCCAGAGAAACCAGAGTTTGATAAATGGAAAAAATATGAAGTAAAAAAGGATTCAACAAAAAAAGAATAATAACTTTATTTTCTGTAATCAGTTTTTCAAATCAATATTTGATTGAACTTTGTTAAATGACAGAAGTAAATAAAACCTTTGAAAGAATTTCTCAAAAGGAAATGAAGGCGATTCTAAAAAAGATAAAGAGAAAAAAAAGGGCTGTCCATCTTTTTAATATTGAAACTATAAAGACCTCAACTTGATTTGAACTAACATTTCATTTTTTAATTTATCCGTGTATGGTCTTTCAAGTTTTTTGGGAATCTTAAAATTCAGTTCCGGAAAGTTTATACTTTCCTCTTTGAAGGCTACCATTGAATTATTTAACGCCTCAGCATATATATCACAGAATATATTTATACGTTCCTCGAATTGTTCTAAATCTTTCAAAATGTCGTTTACCCCTGAGAATTCACAGGTTGTAGTAGTTAAAAATTGATATTTATAAATCGATTCCTCTAAAATCATATCGCTAGTTAATAGAAAATCAATTCTATAGTTTTCTCCCAGCACTCCAAATGAAGCCAACTCCCATTTAGAAATAGTGTTAAAATTTAGAGGGGTGGCAAAATCACGAATCAATTTCTCTATCCCAATGTATTTGGTAGTAGACCTAATAATTTCAATTTTAGTATTCATAATTTATTTTAAAAAAGACTTGACAAATGTATTATAATGTATTACATTTGTGCACATGAAAGATCAATCAATAATAGTAAGAGTAGACGAGGAAACAAAGAAAAAACTCTCAAAATTAGCTGAAACAAGCAAGAGGGGGTTAAGCGACTACGTTCGCCTAATTATGTTGGATGCTATTGAAAAGAAAGTGAAGATTTAAGCTATATATTTTTTACCCCTATTGTAATACAATGTAATACATGACAAAGCAATTTAAAAACCTACACGATATTGATAAGAGTTTCAGAAATGAAAAGGCTTGCTATAAATATCTTTTAAAATCCCGTTGGCCTTCTGAAATTGGTTGTGTTTCGTGCGGCTCGGTAAATCCATATCATTTAAAAGACAAAAAAACCTTTAAATGCAGAGAGTGCGATAAATTTTTTAATGCACTTACAGGAACGATCTTCGAGAATACTAAACTACCATTGATAAAATGGTTCAAAGCTATTTATATCGTTACATCACATAAGAAAGGTATTAGTTCTATTCAACTTGCAAAGGATCTTGGTTTCACACAGAAAACAGGATGGTTTGTCCTTAGCCGCATTCGTGAATTAGTACAGGAGAAAGCGCCAATTATGTTAGAGGGTACAGTTGAGGTTGATGAGAGTTATTTTGGTGGTAAGGATGAAAACAAACACCAATCATACAGAGCAAAGAAAGGACGCAAAACCAATACAGGCAGAAGTGCAAATACTAAAACAGTTGTATTTGGAGCGGTTGAACGTAACGGTAGAGTAGTAACGAGAATTGCACCAAATGCACAAAACAAATATTTACATGATTTCCTTTTCACTCACATTGCAAAAGGTAGCAATATGGTATCAGATGATTTCAGAGGTTATCGTAAATTAAATGAGAAAGGTTATAACCATGAATCAGTTAATCATTCAGCTAAAGAATATGTAAGAGGATGGGCGCACACTAACACTATTGAAGGGTATTGGTCTATTATGAAGCGGGGGATCTATGGGATCTATCACCAAGCAAGTAAAAAACATTTACATAGATATTGCAATGAGTTTGCATTCCGGTATAATACTAGAAAATTGGGAGAAGCTGAACGGTTTCACCTTGCTATCAAACAAGTGGATAAAACAAGACTTAGATACTATGAATTAATAGATAAACGTGATACTCGCAGAAAATTAGATATTGATCCTAATTATGATGGGATTTGGGTTTAATGAAACCATAGAATAAGAATATTCGTTATAAACACTTAATTGTTAAAAATAACAATTAAATTTGGAAAAGTAGACTTATTGTATCTATATTTGCATCCATAACGCCCCGCCATTGCTTGTCAATGGCTGTTGCCGCCGATTTAGGCGGCATTTCTTTTTTTAACAATTATGAACCGAGTCACTTTTTATTTTGATGGATTTAATTTTTACAATGGCCTGAAAGAGCAATCAAAAGCTGATAAGTCTTGGAGAAAATACTATTGGTTTGACGTAGTTAAATTTTGTCAATCTTTTATTTCTCCGGATCAAACTTTGGTGGCAGTTAAATATTTCACCTCTGACCCTCTTAACGTTCAGCAAAGACAAAGACACAAGAAATTCTTTGAAGTTAATTCAGTATTAAACCCTAATACCTTTCAAATTATTAATGGCAAATATAAAAAGAAGAATATCGAGTGCAATCTTTGTCATTCAGTCTTTGAACATCCCGAAGAAAAAAGAACTGATGTAAATTTATCAGTTAGCTTATTATTGGATTGTGCTTTAGATAAAACTGATACACTCATTTTAGTTTCAGCAGATACAGACCTGATACCCGCAATTCAAGCAATAAAAGTAAATTATCCAACTAAAAAGATTAGAGTTTATTTTCCTCCTTCTAGGACTTCGGGAGAACTTTATGAAGAGATGAAAAGAAATATTGTTTACTTAGCTAAAAACAAATATAAATTTGAAGGTGCAAAACTGCCCAATAACGTAGAAATTTCAGGTGTTACATATTCAATCCCTGATGAATGGAAAATGAGCTAGGATCAATGTTTACTCTTTTTAACTGGAGTAGCAGCCAATTTTAAAACTTCTTCAAAAGAGCCGTTCACAAAGAGCGGCTTTTCTTTTTTTGCCTTCTTTTTTACTTTGCCTTTTGGAGTCTTTTTCATAGAATTGGAATCATTTTAAGTTTAAAGATATGGAAAAAGATTTTTATAGAATTATATCTCAGTTTTTCACAGACTCAGAAAGACTTGATTTTGATTTTGAACTAGAAAAAAAATGTGCTGAATGGCGAGGTTATTATATTCAGGGAATGGTTCACATAGAGGAGTTAATGGAGTTAGTAATTAGTCAACACTTCGTTAAAGATCACCTAATTGAAAATTTCACCGCCTCAATTCTTTGTAAGGAAAAATTTACCCTGCATTTTAAATTAGAAGTCATTGCTTTTATAATTCGAAATGAAGTCCCAAATTTTATAACAGATAAAGCAGGTAAGACATACTTAGAAGATATGGAAAATGCCATCACTTTAAGAAATGATTTTGCCCACAGGAAATTCTTTTCTATAGATGCAATAGATACCCGAGAAATAGTGCTACACACAACCAGTACCAACAAAGGGAAAATTAAAACCAAGAGGGTAGAATTAACTCAAACGATTATGTTTGAATACATGAAAAAGCTGCTCAATCTTTATATATTAACGTCAATGTTAGGTGCAAACTTAAAGGAAAAAAGAGAGAAAAAATAAAGCCAAATCGACTCGGGACTACCTTTTGATTTGGCTTTAAAGCGCTTGATACTTTTCGTTGCAACAATAAAATAACGATGCAAGAGTATAGCAATGATTTGGCTTCAACATGAAGATTTTGAAAAATAGTTTGCTGACTACGAGCAAAATTTGACGTCTTTTGGAGGTTGAAAGTGGTATATAGTCTCCTAATGGAGTTGGTCTACTTAGCATCAGTTTTCAACCTCTATTTCCTTTTTATCAAATTCTACCAAATGTCTTTTCACTAAAAATTAAAGCCATAATGATGTTTTTTGGGTTAGTAAATAAAACAATTTGTCTTTTAAAAAGATTATATAATCTTCAAATCAGTGATTAAGCTTTCATCAATCTTATCTCTATTAATTCATTAATTAAATATTTTCAAGTATCCTTTATTATGCCTACTAATTTTTTTACACTTGAAACGATATTATAAGCGTTCAATTCTTGCACCTAGAAAACTAAGAACTTTCAAAATGCAGCAGGATATTCGAGAACGCCTACGGAAACGTGGGCTTTTCTTATTTCTGCTGCGTTGGGCATTCTCAGTGCCTCTAGGTGTAGGATAAGAGTAAGTCCACGCTGTTTTTATAACCTTTTCTGTTTGGGCTTAGCAGAAATTAAATAAAGCCGAATGAAAAACTACTTATTCTTTATTTTAATTCTATTATCATTTAAAATTTCAGCCCAAGACAGATTAGTTCTAAAAAACGGAGAGGAGAAGGTTGTCAAAGTCGAGGAAGTGGGAACAGAAGAAATCAAGTATAGAAAACAAAGTGCGGGTCCATTATATATCATCAAGAAATCAGAAGTATTTATGATTGTTTATGCTGATGGAACAAAAGATGTTTTTAGTGAATCAGAAAAGGTGGAAGAGTCAAAACCAGAAGACAATTCTTCAACTTCTGACTTATATCAAGAAGGCGCAATGGACGCTACTACATATTATAGAGGTCATAAATCAGGGGCTGGTGGTACATTGGTGACGAGCTTAATATTATCACCGGTTTTAGGACTAATTCCTGCTATAGCTTGTTCATCCACTCCCCCAAATAGAATTAATTTGAGAATACCTGACGGAGAAAACACAAATAATAGTTCATATATTCGAGGATACGAAGATCAGTCGCATAAAATCAAAAAGCGAAAAGTCTGGAATATGTGGGTTCTAGGATTTGGAATTAATCTTGCGGCTGCCGTTATATTATTTACTGAATAATTTACTTTTTTCAGTAGAAGAATTTTTATTTCTCATAGAGATAAAATTTTAGGAAATCATAGTTTAATTATGAGGTCAATTATTACTAGTAACGAATTCTTTAATTTTTGTATGTCGTATAGAGGTTAATGACTCATTGTGCCCCCCTTTGATGAGAAATTCTTAGGTTCAGCCCTCAATTGTAGAGGGCTATTTTTTTGCTTTGTTCATAATTTGATCTTTAAAATAGTGACTTTCAAATTAAATTGGGGAAGTCAATATTAATTGGTCCTCTATGGACTATTTAGCCTACCTTTATGGAAAATCCAAGAATGATAAACGTAATCACCCGAAATGTAGCATCTGATGCAAGCGACGATCTAAAAGAACAGATCTCGAAAGAAGTTTGGAATACAAAAGCCGACAAATTTGCTACAGAAGTAAGAAATAGTGTGAGAAATAAGCGTTGCGAAAAGCACCCAAATGCCGACCAAACGATCACAATTTTAGCAACAAAACAAGGATTACAAGTAGAGAAAAAATTCTGTTGCCCGGAATTTAGTGAGCTAATACCCGTAAACGTAACACGTTAAAATAACTAATACTGAATAACGAATAGTGGGCGCTTTTGAAAGGTCGAAGTGAAATTTCAGATGCGCCTTCGAATTACGATTTATAAATTTCGATTTTCGATTTTCAAAAAGACCGGATTCCAATCAGCTTCCTAGCTTCCTGAACCGTGGCAGCTCCGCTTTCTCTAGCCTTTTCGGCACCTTGACGAGCGATCTTTTGAATGTAACGTTCGTCTTTACTTAACTCAAGAATTTTTTCACGGAATGTAGATGTGAAAGTGATCATGTCTTCTGCTAATTGCTTTTTCAAATCACCATAGCGAATTTTCATACCATTGTATTGCTCGTCAAAGTAACGAACTGTCTCATCATTCGAGACAGCTTTAAGCAATGCGAAAATATTTTCAATCACTTCCGGTTTCTTCTGATTTTCTTCTGTCGGCCCGCTGTCAGTAACAGCCCGCATTACTTTTTTACGAATAGCATCAGGACTATCGGCTAGAAAAATTGCATTGCCTTCACCTTCGCTTTTTCCCATTTTGCCGGAGCCATCTAGTCCCGGAATTTTCACCAAATTCGTTCCGTAATTGAATGCATATGGCTCGGGGAATAATTCTGTTTTATAAAGTCTGTTGAAACGATTTGCAAATTGTCGAGCCATTTCTAAATGTTGTTCTTGATCTTTTCCAACAGGAACTTTCAATGCACGATGAATTAAAATGTCTGCAGCCATTAACGTTGGATAGGTCAATAATCCTGCATTGATATTATCCGGTTGCTGACGAATTTTATCTTTGAAAGAAGTGCATCTTTCTAATTCTCCGACATAAGCATTCATGTTCAAGAGCAAATACAATTCAGCAGTTTCGGGCAAATCACTTTGAATATATAAAGTGGAAACTTCAGGATCCAATCCACAAGCGAGATATTCAACCAAAACTTGCTTTACATTATTATGCAGATCAGCTGGAACAGGGTGAGTAGTCAGGGAATGATAATCGGCGATGAAGAAGAAACATTTATATTCATGTTGCATCTTGATAAAATTCTTGATTGCCCCAAAGTAATTCCCCAAATGTAAATTTCCCGTACTACGGATTCCACTAACAACGATCTCTTTTTGCATGCGCGAATTTACAATTTTGATTGGTTTGAGTAAAGGTTTAGCGAATGTAGTTTTTTAACCAACAGGCGATCTGATTGTAGAAATTGACAACCATAAGCCCCATCGGGGCGACCAGTTAATAGAAATTGAAGAAGAACTGTATCATAAGCCCCATCGGGGCGACCTGTTTTTATTAAATTAATTAATGAAAGTATTATTGCAATTATATCGAATCCAGCATCTTAATAAAATATTATTGATGTCATGGTGTCCATTCTGCAAGCTCAAATATCCCCAAAAACCTATATCTTCGCCACTCATAATCAGGCTATGAAACCAAAAATCAAGATACTTGAAGATAAGATCAGTGAAGCTCAATTAGGCGGCGGGGCAAAAAGAATTGAAGCGCAGCATAAGAAAGGCAAATTGACAGCGCGTGAACGAATTCATTTTTTAGTGGACGAAAATTCATTCGAAGAAATTGGAATGTTAGTTACACATCGTGCTACTGATTTTGGCATCGACAAAGAAAAATATTTGGGCGATGGTGTGATAACAGGTTTTGGTCGTATCAATGGAAGATTGGTTTATGTTTTTGCGCAAGATTTCACTGTCTTTGGTGGATCATTATCAGAAACACATGCAAAGAAAATTTGTCGAATCATGGATCTTGCAATGCAAAATGGAGCGCCAGTAATTGGCATGAATGATTCCGGTGGAGCAAGAATTCAAGAAGGTGTTGTTTCTCTCGGAGGGTATGCAGATATTTTTTATCGTAACACTTTAGCATCAGGAGTGATTCCGCAGATCTCAGCGATCATGGGACCATGCGCCGGTGGAGCTGTTTATTCGCCTGCCATCACTGACTTTATTATGATGGTTGAAAATACTTCTTACATGTTTGTTACAGGCCCAAACGTTGTGAAGACGGTGACACATGAAGAAGTGACATCTGAAGAATTAGGTGGAGCGATGACGCATGCAACAAAATCAGGCGTCACACATTTTACATGTGTCAATGAAATTGATTGCATCAATCGTTTAAGGAGTTTATTCAGTTTTGTTCCTCAAAATTGCGAAGAAGAAGCGCCACGACTTCCTTACGAAGCAACGAATGAGAAAAGAGAAAAACTTAATTCTATTATTCCTGAAAATCCGAATCAACCTTACGACATACGTGAAGTTATTTCTGAAGTAATTGACAAAGATTCGTTTTTAGAAGTACATAAAGATTTCGCAGAAAATATTGTTGTCGGTTTTGCACGACTTGCAGGAAGAAGTATTGGCATCGTAGCGAATCAACCAATTCACCTTGCAGGAGTACTTGATATTCATTCATCAACTAAAGCAGCGCGTTTTGTTCGCTTCTGCGATTGTTTTAATATTCCACTATTAGTATTTGAAGATGTTCCGGGTTTTTTACCGGGTACTGATCAAGAGTGGAATGCAATTATTACTAACGGAGCGAAATTATTATTTGCATTCAGCGAAGCAACTGTTCCACGAATCACAGTAATCACTCGTAAAGCTTACGGCGGAGCTTACGATGTGATGAATTCGAAACACATCGGAGCCGATATGAATTATGCATGGCCAAGCGCAGAGATTGCAGTAATGGGAGCAAAAGGTGCTGCGGAAATTATTTTCAAAAAAGAAATTTCAGAAGCAAAAGATTCAGAAGCTGCATGGAAAGAAAAGGAAAACGAATACAATCAGCTTTTTGCAAATCCATACAAAGCAGCTGAACACGGCTATATCGATGAAGTCATTCGTCCGGATGAAACGCGTACAAAACTAATTGCTGCTTTCAGAATGCTTGAGAACAAAGCAGTGAAATTACCTCGTAAAAAACACGGAAATATTCCGCTATAATAATTATTGTGATGCCTGTAAAGATCTTACTTATTGGTTCAGGCGGAAGAGAACATGCATTTGCTTGGAAGCTTTCGCAAAGTAAAAATTGCGAGAAACTTTTTATTGCTCCCGGAAATGCAGGCACAAGTGAATGCGGAGAAAATGTTGATCTTGATGTAAAATCTTTTTCAACTATTAAAAATTTTGTACTGCAAAATAAAATTGATCTTGTGATCATTGGTCCGGAAGAACCATTAGTAAATGGCATCACCGATTTTTTTCTTGCTGATTTAGAATTAAAATCAATTCCGGTTATCGGTCCAACAAAAGCGGGCGCATTGTTAGAAGGCAGCAAAGATTTTGCAAAAGAATTCATGCAAAAGAATTCAATTCCTACAGCAGCATTTCAAACGTTTACCAAAGAGACGTTAGCAGACGGATTAAAATTTCTTGAAACCTTAAAAGCGCCATATGTTTTAAAAGCAGACGGACTTGCAGCGGGAAAAGGTGTGATCATTCCTGAAACATTGGAAGAAGCAAAAACAGAATTGAAGGACATGCTTACATCAGGTCGATTCGGAAGTGCAGGAAATAAAGTTGTGAT
>JANOBV010000139.1:0-21968 GCA_031411835.1 Bacteroidota bacterium
CTGTAACATTTTTGCCAAATTGAAAAAAGCCCTCAAATACATTCTCTACATTCTCCTATTAGCATGCTCTTGCTTCCTAATCTGGGTCGCTTTAAATTGGAGTCTTGTTACGTATGGCTGGGGGCAATTAAAAGGGCAATTACACATCGTACGCGATGTTCGTCCGCTTGAGGAAGTATTACTCGATAAAGATTTCCCGGATTCACTAAAAGCAAAAATTCGTTTTATCGATGTCATTGCAAAATATGCTTCAGACTCTCTCGGATTAAAACGCTCAGAAAATTATACTACGCTTTACGATCAAAAAAATAAACCCATTCTGTGGGTCATCACTGCTTCCGATAGGTATAAATTGAATGCGTATCAATGGAAATTTCCTGTGCTAGGTAGTGTTTCTTACAAAGGTTTTTTCGAGTATAAAAAAGGTGCTTACGAAGATTCATTATTGCAATTAGAAGGGTATGACACTGACTATGGCGAAGTGAGTGCGTGGAGTACATTAGGTTGGTTCAAAGATCCTATTTTGTCAAATATGCTTAAACGCAGCGATGGACAATTGGCAGAATTGATCATTCATGAAATGACACATGCAACTGTCTATCTGAAAAGCAATGTTGATCTGAATGAAAATCTCGCCAGCATGATAGGCGAGGAGGGGGCGATCCGTTTTTTAAATTCGCATTTCGGAAAAGATTCACAGCAAGTAAAAGATTATGTTAATCGAAAAGATGATTACGATCTTTTTGCAAAACAAATGTTGCTTGCGCATGATAAATTGGATTCGCTTTATAAAACGTTCGAAAATTTATCTGAAGACAAAAAGGCTTCACTCAAATCTGAAATGATAGCAGAAATTGTTTTGTCTTTGGATACTGTTTCTTTTCACAATAAAAAACGTTACTCATCACTCTTCGAAGAGCGTAAGCCGAACAATGCTTACTTTATGAATTTTGTGAGGTATGATTCGCAAAAGGAAATGATGAGGAAAGAATTGAGTGAAAAATATTTTGGAAACATAAAGGAATACCTCAAATCTATTAAAGTAGGTAATTGAATTTCGTATTTCGGAATGTCAATTTCGCTGTGCGCATAGCAGTTTGTAATACTGGTTAATAAACCTCTCCAACTTTATTGCCGTCAGCTTTAGCTGACGGATAATGGAATTGCAGAAAGTAAGGCTTTAGCCGCATTATTTTTTAGCCGCATCAGTAAATATAAACTGTAATTTTGGCTAAAGCCAAACAAGCCGCTTATTCATATCCGTCAGCTAAAGCTGACGGTAATAAAGTATTACTTGTTGAATATGAATTACTGTCAAGTAAAGCGGACGATAGTCTGAAGGTAAATTTGAGTAGGTCTTTAGATTTCTTAGGATAGTAAATTCCTTTTAGTTTAATACCGTCAGCTTTAGCTGACAGATAAAAGGAAGTCCGAGTTGGAAGGCTTTAGCCACATTACATATTCCTTCGATACTGACCGCCCACTTCAAATAGCGCACCTGTAATCTGCCCCAACGAAAGATACTTCGCAGCCTCCATCAAATCTTCAAATAAATTTTTATTCTGCACAGCACTCAATTGAAGTTTTCTTAAGAGTTCATCTTTTTTATCTGCATGAAGTGTGTGAAGTTCTTTCAGCATGTTGATCTGATATTCTTTTTCTTCAGATGTTGCACGAATGACTTCGCGAGGAACTACAGTTGGTGAACCTTTGCTCGATAAGAATGTATTTACTCCAATGATTGGAAATTCACCATTATGTTTCAAAGTTTCATAATACAAACTTTCCTCCTGGATCTTTCCGCGCTGATACATTGTTTCCATAGCGCCAAGCACACCGCCACGTTCTGTGATACGATCGAATTCTAACATCACTGCCTCTTCAACCAGGTCTGTAAGTTCTTCTGTGATGAAAGATCCTTGCATTGGATTTTCATTCTTCGCCAAACCTAATTCTCTATTTATGATCAACTGAATTGCCATTGCTCTTCTAACACTTTCTTCTGTTGGTGTTGTTATCGCTTCATCATATGCATTCGTGTGAAGCGAATTGCAATTATCATAAATGGCATATAAGGCTTGCAATGTTGTACGGATGTCATTGAAGTCAATTTCCTGTGCATGTAATGAACGACCTGATGTCTGAATATGATATTTCAACATTTGAGAACGTTCATCTGCAATGTATTTCAACTTCATTGCTTTCGCCCAGATTTTTCTTGCAACTCTTCCGATCACCGCATACTCCGGATCAATACCATTGCTAAAGAAGAAACTTAAATTCGGTGCGAACTTGTTGATGTCCATTCCGCGCGACAAATAGTATTCTACATACGTAAAACCATTCGAAAGTGTCAATGCCAATTGCGTGATCGGATTCGCTCCGGCTTCTGCTATGTGATATCCGGAAATAGAAACTGAATAAAAGTTTCGAACTTTTTTGTCAATGAAATATTGTTGCACATCGCCCATTAGACGAAGAGAAAACTCTGTCGAGAAAATACATGTGTTTTGAGCTTGATCTTCTTTCAAAATATCTGCCTGAACAGTTCCTCTTACAACTTGAAGCGTATGCGTTTTTATTTTCTGATATACATCTGCAGGAAGAACTTGATCGCCGGTTACACCAAGTAACATTAATCCAAGCCCTGTATTTCCTTCCGGAAGTGGACCCTGATAAACAGGTTGCTTAGTTCCTTTCACTTTAAAGATCTCTTCGATCTTTGCTTTCACTGTATCAGTCAAACCATGTTCGACAATATATTTTTCACACTGTTGATCGATAGCTGCATTCATGAAATATCCAGTGATAATAGACGCAGGTCCATTGATCGTCATCGATACAGATGTTTTCGTATCTGCTAGATCAAATCCACTATACAATTTTTTTGCATCATCCAAACAACAAATAGAAACTCCACTGTTACCGATCTTTCCATAGATGTCTGGTCGGTAATCCGGATCTTGTCCGTAGAGCGTAACTGAATCGAATGCAGTTGACAAACGTTTTGCAGGCATCCCTTTACTTACATAATGGAAGCGACGATTCGTTCTTTCAGGTCCGCCTTCACCTGCAAACATACGAGTCGGATCTTCTTCTGAGCGTTTGAAAGGATATACTCCGGCCGTGTATGGAAATTCTCCCGGAAAATTTTCCTGCAAATTCCATTTTAAAATTTCTCCCCACGCTTCAAATTTCGGTGTAGCAACTTTTGGAATGTGAGTATGAGAAAGTGATTCTGTATATGTTTTTACTTTGATGTCTTTATCCCGAACTTGATAAATGTAAAATTCATCTTTATAGCGTTGAACTTTTCCGGGCCAGTCTTCAATGATCTTTCTATTCTTCCCATCAAGATCAAGTGACACTTGAAGATAAAATTCTTCAAGTTGTTTGATCATTCTATCCTTATCTTCAAACTTTGAATCCGAAAGAGCATCAATCGACTTTCTTATTCCAAATAATTTTTGTGCAACAGAACCTTGATCGATTGTCCATTGAGCATATTTGCGAACTGTCTCGGAGATTTCACTTAAATATCTTGTACGAGCAGGAGGGATGATGTAAATTTTTTCTGACATCTCGCAGGTAATTTCGAAATGCGATTGCAAATCGATCTTTACTTTTTCGTTCAGTCTGTCAATGATAGAACGATAAAGCCGATTCATTCCGGGATCATTGAACTGAGATGCAATTGTACCGTATACAGGGATGTCATCGTCATTTGTTTCCCAAAGTTGATGGTTTCGTTTGTATTGTTTCTTCACATCACGCAATGCATCCAATGCTCCACGCTTATCGAATTTATTTAAGGCGATCACATCGGCGAAATCTAACATATCGATCTTTTCTAATTGTGTTGCTGCTCCATACTCCGGTGTCATCACATACAAAGCAAGATCAGAATGATCCATGATCTCAGTATCACTTTGACCGATACCGGAAGTTTCGAGAATGATCAAGTCGTATGCAGCAGCTTTCAAAACATCAACAGCATCTTTCACATATTTTGAAAGTGCAAGATTCGATTGTCGAGTTGCAAGCGAACGCATGTACACACGTGGATTCGAAATTGAATTCATGCGAATTCTATCTCCTAATAAAGCTCCACCAGTTTTACGTTTGGACGGATCAACAGAAACGATTGCAATATTTTTATCCTTGAAGTCAATTAGAAAACGACGAACTAATTCATCGACAAGTGACGATTTACCTGCACCACCTGTTCCGGTAATTCCCAAAACGGGAACCGTTGCAATCGTTTTAGTTTCTGTTATTGTGTGGATCTTTTTACGGATCTCTGCAAATTCTTTTTCGTTATTCTCTGCACAAGAAATAAGTTTTGCAATGGCCTTCGGATTTTTCTTTGTAAGATTATCAACTTCGCCATTCATATTAATTCCTGTTGGGAAGTCACATTTCTGAAGCATGTCATTGATCATTCCTTGCAATCCCATTGACCGACCATCGTCAGGAGAATAAATTCTTGTAATACCATACTCTTGCAATTCTTTGATCTCTTGAGGAAGAATTACTCCTCCACCACCACCGAAAATTTTAATATGCCCACAACCTTTTTCTTTCAAAAGATCATGCATGTATTTGAAATATTCTACGTGTCCACCCTGATATGAAGTCATTGCAATTGCTTGCACATCTTCTTGTATTGCACAATCCACTACATCCAAAACACTTCTGTCGTGACCAAGATGAATTACTTCCGCACCGCTCGCTTGAATGATACGGCGCATGATGTTAATTGCAGCATCATGTCCGTCGAACAATGAAGCGGCTGTAACGATTCGGATTTTATTTTTCGGGTGGTAGACTTCGATTTTATTCATTGTGCAGTGTATTCCTGTATTTGGGCAAAGATAGACTTTTTTGGGGTGGAATCTAAATTTGGAAATGCTCATAAAAGTCTGTAATATAGGACGATATGACATAAAATTTACAATCCCCGGTCAATAACAATGTGATATTTTGTTACATTTGAAAAGACTTTAATCCTTAACGACTATGAAAAAAACAACTACTCTAGTAACATTATTATTTCTATTTCAGATTTCATTTGCTCAACAAAGCAAGTTTTCTAAAATCTATTTTGACACCTCCCGTCCATTTTTCGCAAATGGTATGGCAAGAACCTTTGATGGTGGATTGATTGTTTGCGGTGAGTACGATTATGCATCATCTGTAATGAAAATCGATTCGCTTGGAGCAATTCAATGGGCAAATCTAATTGGATTTGGGTCAAATGAAACATTTAATTCTGTCGTTAGAACGGCAGATTCCTGTTACGTTATGGCAGGAAAAGTTTATGATTCAGGATCTGGAACTATTGACGTTTACGTTGTAAAAATTAGTCAAGCGGGAAATCTTTTGTGGTCAAGTACAATTTATCAGCCGGACAATCAAGAAGCATTGTCAATTCAGCAAACTTTTGATGGCGGATATATTCTAACAGGCTATACTAGCTATCTCGTTGCTCCTTATTCGAGAATTATCGCTTTAAAATTAAACTCAATAGGTGATGTTGAATGGAACAATCATTTCGAAGCTGGAAACAATGCCAATATAGGGTACTCTATAAAGCAAACTCCTGACAGTGGGTATGCGTTTGTTGGTTATGTGGAAAACTATCCACCAAGCGAAACAAATGGTGTCCTTTGCAAGCTTTCTAAAACTGGAAATATTGATTGGGCAAATAAGTATAATCTTACAACTCCTTCACTAGTTCAAGGAAGTGATCTTGCAATTGCATCAGATGGAATCTACTCTTATTATTCTACTCCTACTGATTATATTTTGGTGAAAACGGATTTCAATGGAATTGATAATTGGAGAGAAACAATTTCAGGAATTTCTCCCGGAAGTTTCTGTTCAAATTGTGTGAGTGCGAAAATGAAATTGCTTCCTGATGGAAACATTTTATTTGCTAATGCATCAAGAAGTTTTGCTCAACCGACATCTGTAATGAATATAGATACTGCAGGGAATTTTAATTGGTCGCAATATTTAATAAATAGTGTTCATGATGTTGAACAAGCTGATGATCATGGATTTTTCTTTTTAGGTAACGGGCCTTTGTTGGGTGTAAGAACAACTACGTTAACTAATCCACATGTTGGGATAATAAAAACTGATTCATTTGGAAATGCTGATCTGTGTACAACTCCGATTTCTTCTGTAAGTATAAATTTTGGAACTACTACTTCAAGTGCTTTGTCTTTAACTACGACATCTATAGGATTGAGTTCAACAATGATTTCTCCAAATGTGACAGCCTTCATCGTAGCAGAACAAGTAGGTTGTGTTGATGCAACCGGTGGCATAGATGATGGAGAAAAAAGTGTGTTAAGTCTTTATCCAAATCCTACAAGTTCGTCTTTTAAAATTCAATTAGCCGGAGTTAACGGCAATGTTGATTTGCAAGTCATCGATGTTCTCGGGCAAGTTCTATTCTCAGAGATATATAATTTGTCTAATGAACAGGAAATAAAAATAGATCATTCATTTGCAAAAGGTGTTTACTCTGTGCTAATAAATTCAAGCGATAGAAAAATTGTAGGGAAGATTGTTGTGCAATAGCGAATATGAATAATATTTATTTGAAACACCCATTCGATAATAAATTGGATGGGTGTTTTTTTGCGATTTATTTGTGTGTGTTTGCAAATCATATACAACCCCTCCAGGCCAATGTCATTAAGTTTATTCAAATGATGTATTCGTTGTCAATTTATGAATTATTAGGCCCATTAGGGCCAGCCTCTTGGTAACCCCTGGACTATGCATGAGCTCAAAGCCCCTTTAGGGGCGCACTCTTTAAACACAAAGCTTCTTTCACAATTGTGCATGAGAGAAAGTCGAATGCAACCATTATATGCAGGAACTTTTATCTAGTTGAATTAAAGGACAGATGCGATGTGTTTAAAGAGTTCGCCCCTAAAGGGGCTTGACTTGCTGGCGTAATTTAGCGTTACCAAAAGTACTGCCCTAAAGGGCTTGTCGCTTCTAAATGCTTTTACTTATTACGAATTCTTGTGATCAACATAATGACATTGCCCCAGAGGGGTCGTATGTGATTACATAAAAAGGTTGAGAAAGAAATATTACAACAACAATTTGTTTCGCAATTAAAATTTGCTTGCTCTTTGCATTTCGGATAATTGCTTTTTTAAAACCTTATCCAGGCTCTTCAAAATATTTCACATCACTGATCTCATTCCCGGCGATGCAACTTCGGAATGTGCCTTAAGACTACTAATCAACTCTTGGTATAAATCCGGATATTTCCAACAGAGCTTCTCAATTACATAAGCGGCATACGCACGATTAGCAATCGGTTCGTCAAATGAATTGATAATGCGAAAGCAATTATCCGTTACGATTGATTCAAATTTTTCAGGAATGTCAACAAAAGTTAAAAGCTTTGCAATATTTCTATTTATTGCGGGATGTGCCGCCTTTGATAATTGATTAATAATTCGTTTGAGATGTTTGGTCGCAAATTCTGGCTTCGACTCAACACAATATCCAAGCGACCATGATGCATACTGAGCAAGAAGTGGATCATTACCCAAAGTAATTTTCAGCAATTCATCGAAACGATTTTGATCATTTCCAATATACTTGACGATCTTTAAAACTTGTGCTTTGGAGTGTCTTCCTCCAACTAAATTACTCAGATAAGACATACGAATTCCTTACTGCTTAATCAACTTTTTCGTCCGTTGAACACCATTTGAATTTAAATTCAGAAAATAATTTCCGGCAGATAAATTACTAAGGTTTATTTGTTGTGTGAACAATCCTTGCGTATTTGAACCATTGATCGACATGCAAATTTTTCCTGTAATGTCAATCACTTGCAATGTATAATCACTCGCTGTCGGAATGAAATATTGTATTGTGACATTCTCTGTCACCGGATTTGGTGCCGGATCATACAACTGGCAAGTTGAAATTGCAGAATTTATTACGGGCTGATTTATTCCTAGGACAAGCGCTGAATCCTGGATTATATTTTCATCGCCCGGGAAATAAAATGTGTATGAAAAATAGATCAGCATCATTTCATCACTTGTTCCTTCGCCTAAAAATACCCAAGCAGGTGGATCGTTTGGATTTTCCGCATTTGCTGTTGTGTTATCATAAAACGCAGTTGAATATATATTCGTTCCTGCTGGTAATTTTATAATTCTCGGAAATGAATACACTCCTTGCCAATGAAAATCCCAATGCGGAATGTCGATAAATGGAATTGTATCTGATGACGGCGTCACTCCAAATGAACGAATACTTTGTCCCAATAAATGCATGTGCGGACCAACTGCCAATGCTGAAATGTCATATGGAATGGTGTAGTGTGCAGTAAATGTTTTCGTTTGATTTGGCGGTAAAATTAACGGGCCATTGTCAAGTTGAAAATGATTCAAAGGTGCTTCTATTGCAATTTCACGATTGAAACTTGAACTCAATACCAAATTAATTTTTGTGCTATCCATCGTTGACATTACTCCGCCCGGATAATGAATCTGCAAAATGATATTCGAATTTGGTAGAAGTTTTATTCCCATTCCTACAGGCGTGAAATATGCAATTTGTCCGGGAACCCAAATACCTATTAACTTCGAAGTGTTAGAACCTGTTCCGCCAAAATTCGTATAGCCCGGATCAGGATCCGCTTGATCCAATTGTAATGGAACAGATGATGTATCTGCGTAAATTAAAATGTGATGTACAATTGAACGATTTCCCGGAATAGCTTCTAGTCCTTTGATGTATGTCTGTGTTGTTTGTCCGGATGGAATTACGAAACAACGATAAAGATCGTCAGCAGTATTCACCATGTAATTTGGCGCTCTAAGTACAAGATCCGGAGTTGTGATCTCTCCTGTTGAACTAAAAACAGGAGCAGCTGGTTCTGTAGAAGTGTCACCCCTTTGCATTCCATTGTCAACCCAATCTGAAATATCTGCAATTTCTTGCGATGTCAATACACGCTCATGCGAAAGTCTGTTATACGCAGGATCCGGTGGCCATGGCGGCATGGTGTGACTTTGAACGGCATCCTTTATATCAGCTGCATTATCAACAGCATCATTATAGCTCATAAGCGAGAAAGGAGCAATGCCATTCAAATTATGGCAGCTACTACATTTTGAATAAATGATATTGGCAGTTCTCGACGACCAATCTGTTTGCCCGAATGATGAAACGGAACAAAAAAGCGATATAATTGCAAGTAAGCATTTTTTCATAGGGTAAAGTTAAAAATATTTTGTAGAAAAATCTTAATTTATAACTTGCGCAAATAAAACCTATCTAATGAGAAAATTTATACTATTTCAAGTGCTGTTTCTGGTTGCAATTTCAACATTTGCACAGATTAACATCGGTAATCCCGGTGCAATTAAGCCAACTGATTTCAAAAAGAAAGACATGGAGCTTTATAAGTCTCTTAAGACATATTTTGTGATCAGGGAAATGGATAAGGAAAATCAGGCAGCAATTGAAAAGATAATTCAGCAAACATGGACTTTTAACAAATATGAGATCATCGATTTCGATCGCTATAAGACAATGCCGGAAGATGGCAATGCCTTATTCTTCGGATTGAGAAATTACAATACAAGTTCTGAATATACATCAAATTCAGATCTCTCCGGAAAGTATGCTCAATCTTCTGAATTAAAGATCGAGTTGTGGAGAAATTTGCCAAAAGAAAAACCTCAACTGTTAAATGAAGATGTTCTCGCATATATAGAACTTGGAGCAAATTGGAAATTGCACAAAGAACTTACGCAAAGAATCAGCATTGATGCATTTGAATACATTTGTAAGACAGATACTCTTGTTTCGGAATGGCAATGGGGGTTTCTGAAAAATTATTTACAGGAATTAAATCGCCATATGATTGCTAATAAACCACGCTGGCGATTTGAAAGCGAAGTGGATAAGGATAACATTTCCAAATTGAATTCACAGGTTTTATTTGTTTCATCAGATGTTAAAAATCATTATGACTCTAGAGAAAAGGAGTTGCCATTTGAAAAATATGTAGGTAAAAAAATTGAAATGATAAGTCCGGCAGATTTGTCTGCTAAAATTCTAAGTTCAGAAACGCCTTTCTATTATATGAAAGTTTACAAAGCAAGCTCAGATAAAATCGTAACAATCATTAACAGCGCTACCGGTGAATTTCTGTATAGTGATTATAAAGGGATGGCGTATTTTTTTAAGGATAAAGATGTGAAGGAGTTGAATGGTAACTTGAAGTAACTAAATAACTAATATCTATTAACGAAGGCTCCCTAGGAAACATTTTACCTACGGAGCCTTCATTATTTTTTTCTTTTTTCTTTTTTCTTTTCATTTTTCATTATTCACTAAAATAATTCTGCGATCATACATCTTGCTCCACCGCCACCAATCGTTTCGATTTCTGAAAGATCAGAAGAAATAATTTGACAATACTTTTCAATCAAACCTATTTGATCTTTATTAAATGCATTTCTCGCTTGTTCAGACATCACCAATAGATGCTCACCTTTTCGGTTTTTTAATTCTATGCAATTGCCGCCGAACTTTTTCATTTGATCTAATGAAATTTTTATCACTGCTCGACCTGTTGCTTCAAGCGATCTGATAATTTTATTTCTTTCTGCCGGGATTATTGCTTCTTCACAAAGTATTGCAAAATTTTCTGCAAGAGTAAGTAGCACGTTTGTATGATAAATTGGGAATCCGGTTTCGTCGTTAGCTTCGAATGTAATTGTATTATAGCTTGTAATTTTCTTCCATAAGCTCATTGCGACAAGCGACGTTCTTTTTGAAATGCATGCAAAAGCTAATTTCAATTCGTGATCGATCACTAAACTTCCCGTACCTTCTAAAAAGTCTTCGGATTTTTCAAAAGTTGATAAGTCGAAAAGAGTAGGATAGTCTTGTTTCAAACTTTCTATAAGATCAGCGCGTTTTTCAAGCCGACGATTTTGGGCCATCATCGGATAAACAATCATTCGTCCACTAGGAAAAGTAGAGAACCAGTTGTTTGGAAATAAAGCGTCGGGTGTCTTTTGATCTTTCGGAGTATAGATTCTGACATTGACACCTGCTTCTACTAATGTTGTTTTAAAAGCATTGAATTGAAACATTGCCAGACTTGAATTGTTATCCTTTTGAAACTTATTGTCGACTGCCGTTTGGCTATTAAATTCAAAGCCTATTGGTTCAACAAGTAAAATGCTATCCGTAAGAATCATGTCTGCAAGATCGTTTTTTTTAGGAGCTAGTATGAAGAAAAATAAAATTAGTAATTTTCTTACAAGATATTTAAAGCTGATTCGTTTTATAAATACAGTATTTGTTGTTTTTACGCACAACGCTAGAAAAAAATTGCTGATTTCTTACAACAGAACAATATGAATAAAAAATATAAAGTGCATCGCTACTTTCAGTCGTATTATGCAGTAAATACCCACAGTATGAAAAATGAACCTGTAGGAAGCTACAATCACATGCAAGAAGATGAGCAGTCAATCGATCAAATGAATTCTATTGAATCGGTTCCTGCCAGCCTGTACATGTTGCTAATTATTGATGCTGTTTTAATATCAGCATTAGCAGTTTTAGCAGCACAGATCATTTTCTAATTATTGCACAATTCGCACAAAGATTTTAACGACAGTCATAACCGATTGTCGTTTTTTTATTTCTAATTTTCAAAGGTGCTTCGATAAGCAGCTAGAATAGTCTGTTTTTCGAATGAATTACAGTTTTCATCTACTCATTTCACGTTTTGTACTGACTCTTTTTCATCAAATAAATCAGCCGTTTTCGTAGAAATTAAGCTTATGTTTTCCTATTTTTGCTTCTCGTCTAACTAAACCCTAATTATGAAAAAAGGAATTTTACTCTCGGCATTCCTATGCCTGTTTTCTATTATTGCAAACGCGCAAATTTCACTCAGTCAATTTAACGTAGCAAATCTATCTGCACCTGTCGATATAAAAAACTGCGGCGATGATCGTCTTTTTATTGTTCAACAAGCAGGAACAATTGTGATACTTGACACAATGGGTGTGCAAAATTCAAATCCGTTTTTGAACATTACGACAAGAGTATTGTATAGCGGAGAACAAGGCCTTCTTGGATTGGCATTTGCACCGGATTATACTACGTCTAGATATTTCTATGTGAATTACACCTCAAGACCAAATGGAGTAACAACAATTTCTCGTTTCAGAACATTTGCTGCAAATCCTGATTCTGCTGATCCCAATAGCGAAGAAATACTATTGACAATTTATCAGCCATTTTCTAATCACAATGGTGGACATTTAGCTTTTGGTCCTGATGGATATTTATACATCGGAATGGGTGATGGCGGTTCAGGTGGAGATCCCGGTAATCGTGCACAAAATACTGACTCGCTTTTAGGAAAGATGTTACGTATTGCTGTTGATCCTTCAAATCCTACATATTCAATTCCTCCGTCAAATCCATTTGCTGCTGATACGACTCAAGGTCGAGGTGAAATCTATGCTGTTGGTGTTCGCAATCCGTGGAGATGGAGTTTTGATCAACTTACCGGTGATCTTTGGATTGGTGATGTTGGACAAGACACGCAAGAAGAAGTTGATTTTATTCCGGCAGGAACAACTGACTACTTAAATTTAGGTTGGAAATGTTGGGAAGGAAATAATCAATATTCAAGCAGTGGAACTTGCGGGCCATTTTCAAATTATTGGGCACCGGTAAGAACATATAATCACTCGGCTGGTTGTTCAATTACGGGTGGTTACATTTATCGTGGTTCAAAATACAATGAGCTTTACGGAAAATATTTTTATACGGATTATTGCGTTTCGAATATTCACTATCTAGTGCCAAATGGTGCAGGAGGATTTACGGATACAGATTTAGGAAACCTTGGGGCTTCAAGTGTAGTTGCTTTTGGTGTTGATAAAAATGGTGAATTGTATTGTGCCGGTAGCAGCAAAGTCTATCGTTTCTCATCAGCTGATTGTACTCCTGTTGCAAGTATCACAAATGGAACTGATACAATTACTGACTGTGGTCGCGGTTACGTGAATTTGAATTGCGCATTCAGTAATAATTATTTCTACAACTGGTATGCTGATGGTGTATTATTCAATTCTGATACGTCTACAGTTCAAGTTGCAACTGCAGGTGATTATGTTGTGGAAGTTATTAATGGCGCTTGCGTGAATAGAGATACAATTCATGTTGATCTTGTAACCGGACTCAATGTTACTTTCTCAGGATTAGATACACTGTATTGCGTTTACAATTCAACTGCATTTTTATTTCCAAATATACTTGGCGGAACATTTACAGGTCCAGGGATAAGTCTTGCAAGTTTTAATCCTTCTGTTGCCGGTGAAGGGACTCACACAATCATTTACACTTATACTGATGCGACTGGTTGTATCTATGCAGACTCACAAGTTGTACGAGTAGATCTTTGTGTAGGCGTTCCTGAAAATAAATGGTTGAATACGGTTTCTGTTTTTCCAAATCCTTCGAATGGCGATTTCAATTTGCAATTCTTTAGCAAAACTGATCGTCATTTAAATATGACAATTACAAATAATGTCGGACAAATTGTTTCGTCTGAACAATATGTAATTGGAGCAGGAGAAAGCAGCATTAGTATCGATCAATCACTTGGAAAAGGAATTTACTTTTTGAAATTCTCAGAAGGTGATGATGTTGCAGTGAAGAAAATCGTTATTCAATAATTCATTACATAAAAGTTCAATGAAATTTAGAATTGTAATTACATGCATTCTTTGCATGTTATCTGTTACTGCAGTAAATGCGCAACAGAATTTTGACATTCATGTTCAACCATCAACAGTAACAAATGCTCCGGCTATTCACAGCGGAGCATTTGCTGTTCATAATGGGAAGTGGATCTTTCTCGGTGGAAGAATTGATGGTCTTCATATCATGCAGGCCAATCAAGCTTTTGGTACTTTTGGAAGAAATGATTCAGTCTTTGTGTTTGATCCGGTTGCAAATACTCGAATGGCAGCATCGGTTACACAATTACCTTTTATTATGTATGAAGCACTCGGTTCTTCAAACATGGAATCGTTTCAAGATGAAAATCATTTGTACATGATCGGTGGATATGGTAAATCTGATTCAACGGGAATTTATACAACTTTTCCTTCACTGATTTCTATTGATCTTGATTCTATCATTTCGAAAGTTACAGCTGCAAGTTCTATCGTTTCTTGTTTTCGTCAAGTGTTAGATACAAATCTTGCTGTTTCCGGTGGTGAATTGGAAAAAATTGATTCAACATATTATCTAACGTTCGGACATTACTTTGAAGGGACTTATGCAGAAACACCTTCATTTGGTACATTCATACAACGTTACACACATCAGATTCGAAAATTCAACATCAATGATGACGGTGTAAATTTGTCTATCTCGAATTACATAGCACTTGAAGACACAGATGTTTTTCATCGCCGTGATTATAATTTAGTGCCGCAAATTTTTCCAACTGGTGAATTCGGACTAACTGCTTTCGGTGGAGTGTTTCAGAAAAATGCCAATCAACCGTTTCTAACTCCTATCGATATTACTGCATCGAATGTACAGCATCAATCTTCATTCAATGAGAATTTAAATCAATATACAACATCAACTTTACCGATATATGATTCGCTGAACAATCACATGCATACTGTCTTCTTTGGCGGAATGAGTTTGTACACAATGGATACAGCTACTACTACATTGGTACAAGATACACTCGTGCCGTTTGTTCAAACGATCAGTAAAGTGACGCGTGATAATGTGGGAGGATTGACGGAGTATCTTATGACTGAATCGATGCCCGGTTTTCTTGGAACAAATTCGTTCTTCATTCCTGATCCGGCAGTCAGATATTTGCCAGGTGGGATTCTTGACTTAAATTCAATCTCAGGAAATCAACGCGTCGGATTTATTGTTGGCGGAATAAAAAGTGATGCGCCAAATATCGGGCGTCTCGATCCGGTTGGAATGAGTAGGCCAAATGCAATTGTGTACGATGTATTTGTCGACAAAACAAATAATGATGTTGCAGAAATTCAAGTGAACAATAACATTAACAATTTGATCGTCTATCCAAATCCTGTTTCTAAATTATTGAACATCGATTTTTCTGTTCCTGCTTCAACGCAATGTGAAGTTGCAATTTATTCATTGAAAGGAAAATTGGTGAAGACGATCATGAATGATCATTTGCAAAAAGGAGCGAAGCATCTTTCTGTTTCTGTTGAAGGAATGAAAAGCGGAATTTACTTATGCAAAATCAGTACGCCGATTGCGAAAAAGGTGGTGAAGTTGATCGTTGAATAAATTTCAATTAATAATTAATAATGAGGAGATCTGCGCCTTCATCTGCGAATTTTTCTGCGCCTTAATCTGCATAATCTGCGGGAGAAAAACACAATTGAAAATTTTCCCGCAGATCTTCGCAGATTAAGGCGCAGAAAAATTCGCAGATGAAGGCGCAGATTTGAGATTTACTTTGGAGCAACTCGTGTGAGATAAAGAGCAATAAACGCAAAGATCGTATTCGGTATCCAAACCGCTATCAAAGGCGGTATAGATCCATTCACAGCAAATGTATTACTGAATTGCTGGAATAGGATGTAGGTGAAACTTAAGAAAATTCCAAAACCAAGTTGAACACCAATTCCACCTCGTACTTTTTTACTGGAAAGTGAAACACCAATCAACATCAAAATAAATGTTGAAAATGGAACTGCAATACGTCTGTATTTTTCGATCAAATATGTATTTATGTTTTCAGAGCCTTGATCAATTTCTTCCTGAATGAATTTATTCAGTGTAGGAGTATCCATTGCATCAATGATATTCAATCGCCTTTTGAAATCTGTAGGTTTGATTGACAAAGTAGTATCTAACTGCTTGCCACTTCTAATTGTTTCTTTAAATCCAACGATCGTACGGATGTAATAATTCTCAACCCGCCACTTCGAAGTTGTGCTATCCCAAACTATACGATCTGAATTCAGAAACCAATTTCGTTTTCCATCTTCAATTCTCTCAAGAGAAAAACGATAGCCAACATTTTCTGTGTTGTTATAGCCTTCCAAATACATATACATTCCCGGACTGATCTGTCTGTGTAAATTTCGATCTTTAAACTCAACCGGATTTTTTATATACTGATTTTCAAAATTCAATTTTACTTTATTAGAATGCGGAATTACCCAGCCATTAAAATAAAATGATAATGCTGCTAGAAATGTTGCTGCTAAAAAATATGGATATAACAATCTTCGAAAACTAATTCCGCTATTCAGTATCGCTACGATCTCAGTGTTAGAAGCCATCTTCGCAGTAAAAAAGATTACAGCAATGAATACAAATAATGGCGCAAACAGATTTGCGAAATACGGAATGAAATTAAAGTAGTAATCAAAAACAATCGCTTTAAATGGCGCTTTCCTCTCAATGAAATCATCCAACTTCTCGGATATGTCAAAGATCACCGCAATAATAATGATCAATGCCAACGAAAAGAAAAACGTTCCGAGGAATTTTTTGATGATGTATTTGTCTAGTATTTTCAATTCTGGTGAGTAGTATTTTTATTTGAGGTCAAAGGTCAAGGGTCAAAGGTCATATTTTGCTATGAACGAAATAGGTTCACCTTTGACTTTTGACCCTTGACCTTTTATTGATTTATAATTTGCGTCCTAGCACCTTGACCATCTCATTCTTCCACTGAAGAAAAGTTCCATCAAGTATTTTCGTTCTTGCTTCTGTTACTAACCAGAGATAGAATGCAAGATTATGCAATGTGCAAATTTGTGCTGCGAGAATTTCTTTGCTGATTACCAGATGGCGAACATATGCTTTTGAATAATACGTGTCAACATAGGAAGTTCCAAATTCATCGAGCGGTGAATTATCATCTTTCCATTTTTCATTTCGCATGTTCATCATTCCATTTCGTGTGAATAATGTTCCATTGCGCGCATTTCTCGTCGGCATAACGCAATCAAACATGTCGATGCCTAACGCAATGCTTTCGAGGATATTTATCGGTGTTCCAACACCCATCAGATACCTTGGTTTATCTTTTGGTAAAATTGCTGTAACAACTTCTGTCATTTCATACATCATCTCTGCCGGCTCACCAACTGAAAGTCCGCCGATAGCATTTCCTGCGCGTCCTTGCGCTGCAATAAATTCGGCTGACTGAACACGAAGGTCTTTGTAAACACTTCCTTGAACGATTGGAAAAAGCGTCTGTTCATGTCCATACATTGGCTTGGATTTGTCCACATGATCGCAACATCTCTTTAACCAACGATGTGTCATCTCCATGCTTTTTTTCGCATAACGATGATCGCAAGGATATGGAGTACATTCATCAAAAGCCATGATAATATCGGCACCAATCGACCTTTGGATGTCCATTGCATATTCCGGCGAGAAAAAGTGTTTGGAGCCATCGATATGACTAGAAAACGACACCCCTTCTTCCTTGATTTTCCGACGGTCGGCCAAAGAATAGACTTGATAACCGCCACTATCTGTCAACATTGGACGATCCCAATTGATGAATTTGTGCAAGCCACCTGCATTTTCAAGTACCGTTAATCCCGGACGAAGATAGAGGTGATACGTGTTCCCTAAGATGATCTGTGCTTTGATATCTTCCTTGAGTTCATGCTGATGCACAGCTTTCACAGTTCCTCCCGTTCCGACAGGCATGAAAATCGGCGTCAGAATTTTGCCGTGATCTGTTGTAATTTCTCCGGCGCGGGCTTTCGATTGCTCGTCCGATTTTAAGAGTTTAAATTTCATTTCTGATTAACAATCTAACGTTAATATCTCCCCAAATATAGACACTTTGATATGAAGACCACTTTTACATTTGTAGGAATCACAATTCTTTACCGAATTCTCTAATTTCTGCATGTCACACATTATACACGACCTTAAGGACGTACTTTTTTATTTGTTATTGGTAACTGCTGTAATTCAGTTGGTTTACTATTGGTTTTTCTTCCGAAGACTTGCATTTTACAAATATGATCAGGTTACCGGCGGACCGCATCCTGTTTCTGTTATCGTTTGCGCAAAGAACGAAGTTTTACGCTTACAAAAGTATCTTCCCGCAGTTTTAGAACAAGCATATCCTGATTTCGAAGTGATCGTTATCAATGATTGTTCGTGGGATGAAACAGGAGACTACTTGGAATCAATTGCTCAGCAATATCCGCAGTTGAAGATCGTGACTATAAAAGAGCAGGAAAAATATCGTCACGCTAAAAAGTTTGCATTGACTCTTGGAATCAAAGCTGCGAAGAATGAGTACTTGCTTTTTACTGATGCTGATTGTATTCCTGCCGGAAAAAATTGGTTGTCATTAATGCAAAGACATTTTGCAAGAAACACTGAGATCATTTTAGGTTATGGTCCATATCAAAAAGAACCCGGCTTTCTGAATAAACTAATTCGTTACGACACATTCTATATTGCAACACAATATTTGTCTGCTGCCTTAGGGAAAAATCCATACATGGGTGTAGGAAGAAATCTTGCTTATAAGAAAGATCTTTTTTTTAGAGTGAAAGGCTTTGCAAAACACAATCATATTCTGTCAGGCGACGACGATCTTTTTGTAAATGAAAATGCTAATGCTCAGAATACTGCTGTTGAATTGGATCCGGAAGCATTTACATTTTCGGAAGCAAAGAAAACTTTCGGAGAGTGGTTCACTCAGAAAAAACGTCATATGAGTACAGCAAGACACTATAAAGGAAAACATCAGTTCTTTCTTCTCATCAATTCGGGTAGTTTGATCTTATTCTACTTATTGCTGATTGCCCTGTTAATACTGCGTTTCGAGTGGAGAATACTCGTATCTTTATACGCAGGAATGATGTTGTTAAGATTACCAATTGTATTCTCCAGTGCGAAACGATTAAAGGAAAATGACTTAGTATGGGCATTTCCATTTTTAGAAATCGTTCATATCATGCTCCAACCTCTCTTTTATATTGCTAACGTCTTCTCAAAACAAAAATCATGGAAGTAAACCCTAACTTATCCGAAAAAGCACAAATCGATTACAAGCTAGTTCAGCTTGCCGTAAAAGGCGATCAAAAAGCTTATGCGGAATTAATGCAGCGTTATAAAGATTCAATTTACTTCATGCTGTTGAAGATGGTAAACAACCGTGATGATGCTGACGATTTAACGATCGAAGCTTTCGGAAAGGCATTCAAAAACCTTCATCAGTACACACCTGATTTTGCATTCAGCACTTGGCTGTTCAAGATCGCTACCAATAATTGTATCGACTTCATTCGTCGTAAGCGAAAATTTACTTTCTCTATCGATAAAGGAATGGAGAATGACAGCGGACAAGAAATGCAATTCGAAATTAAATCGCCAATGCTTGATCCCGAAGAGAAGATGATCAAGAAACAAAAAGCGATCTTAATGCGCGATGTTGTTGAGAAGTTGAAACCACGTTACAAACGTTTAGTTGAATTGCGTTACTTCCAAGAACGTTCTTACGAAGAAATTGCAGACGAATTAAAACTTCCTCTCGGTACAGTCAAAGCACAGCTATTTCGTGCGAGGGAGTTTTTGTATCAGATTTTGAAGAATCAGGAGGAGCAGATTTAGTTTCCTTTTGGTTTAAATTGTTTAAAGGGTTTAATTTGTTTAAGGTGTTTCCTTACTTATTGAAACCCTTAAACTCTTTAAACCCCTTAAACAAATTTTACAAATTGAACTTACTCCATTGCAAGTAGCCCAACATTTTTCCAACCTAACGGCCAAACAAGAGTCCCAATTCGCTCAGCTAAAAGACCTGTACGAATACTGGAATGAAAGAGTCAATGTCATTTCCAGGCAAGACATAAAGAAGATCTACCTGCATCATGTTTTGCATTCTTTGGCAATAGCGAAGTTGATCACTTTTAAACCCGGGACATCTGTTTTAGATATTGGAACCGGCGGCGGATTTCCGGGAATTCCTTTAGCGATACTTTTTCCTGAAGTGCGGTTTTATCTCGTGGATTCAATTGGGAAGAAAATCACTGTAGTAAATGAAGTCGTAAAAGCGCTCGGACTGACCAACGTTTCTGCTGAAAAGAATAGAGCAGAGGAACTCAATATGAAAGTCGATTTTGTAGTGAGTCGGGCTGTGGCTCCTGTTAAAGACATCGTGATTTGGTCGTCCAAATTGATCAAAAAAGGAGGGACGAATGACCTCCAAAATGGATGGATCTTATTAAAAGGGGGTGATTTGACGGAGGAAATTGAGCAATCGGGTAAATCGTCTGATGTTTTCGATGTTAGCGATTGGTTTGTGGATGAATTCTTTGAAACAAAGAAAATCGTATACATAACAGCCTGAACATCAAGTGTATCAAAGTTTAGAAAAATTCAACATTAAGTCCACTAAAAAATAGCACAAGAACACTGATTTAAGCTTGAAATCCTTGTGTTTTTGTGCTAAAAGCTTAGTGATCTTAGTGTTGAAATTTCACCAACATAATTTGAAAAAAAGATTCATTTGTTTGGTGCATTTAAAATAAATATTACCTTTGCCGTCCTGTTTTTAGAGTAAATATCGAATAATATGAAAAGGACATTCCAACCTTCGACACGAAGAAGAAAAAATAAACACGGTTTCCGTGCTCGTATGGCAACAGCTAACGGACGTCGCATCTTATCTGCACGTCGTAGAAGAGGTCGTAAAAAACTTACTGTTTCCAGCGAAAAGACTAATAAGTAATTCTCTATACCTTATTTTGTTGAACGATGCCGGCTTTTTGCTAGCATCGTTTTTTTTGTGACTTTTCGATAAAAGTGTGGTAGTAATTTGAATTAGCATTCACAAAAAATCTGCGTCCTTATCTGCGCCTTAATCTGCGCAATCTGCGGGAGATTTTTACCTGTGAATTTTTCCCGCAGAATACGCAGATTAAGGCGCAGATAAAATCGCAGATTTTTAGATTTTAATTCAGCGCCGAATCTATTAGCATTGCTATAATCCGCAATCCGCAATTCCTTATTTCAACAATTTAGAAATGACCTCTAAATTTTTCTCTGAGATCAACTGATGCCCCGTTTGAATTACATGAACTTCGCAATTATCTCCTAATCCCCTCTTGAATTTATCACCTAGCGAAGGCCGCATCAACACATCAAATTTTCCAAAGAAGAGATCGACTCTTGAGTTTCTTTCATTGATGATCTTTTTTATTTCAGAAATATCAGGAAGAATGAAACGATAGATCATCCACGCATTATAAACTTTCTCTCTTCGCAATTCATTTTCCATATTGTGTTTTAGGAAACGAATTTTCTTTTCGTCGAGAAGTTTCAATTTCACTAATCCGGTTCCAAATGCAATCAACCGATCCGGATTTTTCATGACACGTTTGAAAAGTGTATTGCCGTATTTATTTCTTGTGATGAAACGATACATTGTTGTCGGCTTTAATCCATCGGGAGCAAGCAGAATCAAGCGATCAACTTTTTCAGTAATCAATTGAAAGAACATTAATGCAATTCTTCCTCCCAAACTAAACCCCATGATGTCGTATCTCTCTGCAGGGAATTTGTCCATCAGAATTTGATGCAACTTGATAAATCCGTCATGACTCAATCCTTTCTGAACAGAATCTTCTGATGCCGTACTGTTTCCATGAAAAAACAAGTTCACAGAAATTAAAGTATAATTAGGTAAGAATTTACTCAACGGCTCAAACTCCGTAGCTTCATTGTCGAAGCCGTGGAAAATGATCATTTTCTTTGGGCCGCTACCATATATATATAGCTCTAAAATTTTGTCGTCAAGTATTATTTCCGTTCGCACGAGTCGAAATTACTGCTTTTTTCGGTTGTATTTTTTTCTCCCGTGGCAATGC
>JANOBV010000140.1:0-8322 GCA_031411835.1 Bacteroidota bacterium
GTATGATTCAAATTCAGGCGTTTCTACTCTTCAAGGAGCTACAAAAATATACATGCATTCAGGTGCAAATGATGTTGTAGGACCTATCGATACTACATGTTGGTTGTACACAGTAGGCAACTTTGGCGTTGATGATGGAATAGGAGAAATGTTCAATCTTGCCGGTAATACTTGGGCAATTACTATTGATCCCGTACCATATTATAGTACTGCTTCAAATGGTCCGGTTACAGGATCTGAGATTAAACGAATCGCAATGCAATTCAGGAATGAAGATGGTTCTTTAATTGGTTTAGACGATGCAGGTAACACAATTTACATGGATCTTTCTTCAGGTTCTCCTGTACCTTTAAATTCAGATGGTTCACCCTTTTTTGGCATTACAGCGGGTATTTCTGCCGGAATTAACTCCTTGCAAAATAGTAAATTAGGGATATCAGTTTCCCCTAATCCACTGATAAACAACACGGTATTTACGTATTCTATATTTGGAAATTCTAAAGTAAATCTTTCTATCTTTGACGAAACCGGAAGATTAATAAATTCGTTAATCAACGAAGTTCAGTCAAACGGTGTACATCGCTACAATTGGGTTGGTGATGATTCTAAAGGCAACATGTTAAGTAGTGGTATTTATTACTACTCACTTACTTCTAATAGTGAAAATGTTAACGGTAAACTTATTATTGTACGTTAATTAGGGTTAGGGTCAATAATAAGAGGGGATCACTTTGGTGGTCCCTTTTTTTGTTTTTTTTCTTTTTTCTTTTTGTTTTTTTCTTTTAGTTTAAAGTTTAAGGTCTAATGTTGCGTTCAGCTACTTCTAATTTATTCCCTTCGAAGGATATGGCTTAAAGCATGTAAAGTCCAACCTTAAACATTAAACCTTAAACAAATTTTTAACTAGAAAAAAATCGTAAATTCACCTCTACAATTTTACATCATGCCAACAAATACAATCTCCGAAAAATTCGAAAAACTTTTTCCTAAGCAAAATGATATCCCTGAAAAATTTCGCTTTACAAATCCTGTTGAACAAAGGGAATATCTCATCAACGGTGAAATAGTAAAATGGGATGGGCCGGTGAAGGATGTTTTTTCACCTGTCTTTATAAACGAAAATGGTGAACTAAAACGTGTTCGTCTTGGATCACATCCTGTGCTCGATAGAAATGCAGCTGCAAAAGCTTTAGATGCTGCTCTTGCTTCTTACAACAACGGACGAGGAGAGTGGGCAACGATGAGCATTAAAAAAAGAATTGATCACATGGTTAATTTTACTCGTCGTATGAAAGAAAAGCGCGATGAAGTTGTACAAATGCTCATGTGGGAAATCGGAAAATGTTTTTCAGATTCTCAAAAAGAATTTGATCGTACCATTGATTATATCAACGATACAATTGAATCTCTCAAATCACTCGATCGTGACAGTTCACGAATTCAGAAAGTTCAAGGTGTGTACGCACAAATTCGTCGCGGACCATTAGGTGTTGTGCTTTGTATGGGCCCATATAATTATCCGCTGAATGAAACCTATTGTAATCTCATTCCTGCTTTGATTATGGGAAACTCCGTGATCTTTAAGCCGGCTAAATACGGTGTATTATTACATCGACCATTACTAGAGATCTTCAGAGATTCATTTCCAAAAGGGGTTATCAATTTCATCTATGGTGATGGCGCCGAAACAAGCGGAACATTAATGGCTTCCGGAAAAATTGATTGTCTGGCATTCATAGGAACAAGTCGCGTGGCAAATATTTTGAAGAAACAACATCCAAATCCAAATCGTTTACGAGGTGCCTTAGGACTAGAAGCAAAAAATCCTGCAATTATTCTTGCTGATGCAGAACTTGACATGACCGTAAGTGAAGTCATTACTGGTTCACTTTCATTCAATGGTCAAAGATGTACTGCACTAAAAATGATTTTCGTGCATGAATCAATTTCAAAAAAGTTTCTTGAAAAATTCTGCAATAAAATATCACAGTTAAAAGCCGGAATGCCATGGGAAGAAAATGTAATGCTGACACCACTTCCTGAAAAAGGAAAAACAGAATACTTGAAAGAATTAATAGACGATGCAATTTCTAAAGGGGCAAAAGTTGTCAATGAAAATGGTGGAACAGTTGTAGAAAGTTTTATGTTTCCCGCTGTAATTACTGGAGTGAATTCTGAAATGCGAATTTATCACGAAGAGCAATTTGGTCCTGTTATTCCTGTGATTGAATTCAAAGACATCAACGAACCGATCGATTACATGGTGAAATCAAATTACGGTCAGCAAGTAAGTATATTTGGAAGTGATTCAGATGAAATTGCTCACATGATCGATCCATTGGTCAATCAAGTTTGTCGTGTAAACATCAATAGCCAATGTCAGCGTGGTCCGGATGTATTTCCTTTCAATGGACGAAAAGATTCTGCCGAAGGTACATTGAGTGTGAGTGATGCATTACGTGTATTCAGTATTCGTACACTTGTTGCAGCTAAAGAAAGTGAGTTGAATAAAAATATCATTTCCGAAATTCTGGATGAGAGAAAATCATCATTTTTGAGCACAGATTTTATTCTATAGTCATTTCGTTATAAAAATTAAATCAAGTATATGATTTTAGTTGCCGATAGTGGTTCTACAAAAACAGATTGGATCGTAGTAGATGAAAAGTCTCCAATGCATAAATTTAGTACTGTCGGCTTTAATCCGTATTTTCATGATCGAAATTTTATTTTAAATGAACTTAAGCGAAATGACGGATTAGTTGGACTTTCATCAGAAGTTAAAGCAATTCGATTCTTCGGTGCGGGATGTTCTTCGCCTGAAAGAAATGAAGTCGTAAGAAAAGCGCTAGCTGAAATTTTTATCAATGCTTCAATTCATGTCGACTCCGATATGGTGGGTGCTGTTATTTCAACTTGCGGCGATGAACAAGGAATTGTAGGGATTCTTGGGACGGGAAGTAATTCGTGTTTTTATGATGGTAAGAAAATTCACAAGAACAACTTCGGACTGGGATTTATAATGGGTGATGAAGGCGGAGGAAGTTGTTTTGGGAGAAAGTTAATTACACATTATCTGTATGGAATTTTACCTGAAAACATAAATAAGAAGTTCAACGAGCAATTTGAAATGAATAAAGAGATCATGATTGCAAATGTATATAATAATCCAAAGGCAAATGTATGGCTGGCTTCTTTCGCGAAATTTTTCGTTGATAATAGAGAAGATGAATGGGTAAAGAAGGTCGTAAGAAAGGGAGTGGAAGATTTTTTCGAACTTTACATTTGCAGCTATTCAAATTTCAAAGAAGTTAACGTTCACTTTGTTGGAAGTATGGCTTATTATTTTGATGAGATCATTAGAGATCTTGCACACCAAAAGCAAGTGAATGTAAAAAGGATTATTCGTCATCCTATAAATCATTTGGCAGAATATTTTTTAGCGAAAGAATTATGAAGGTAATTTCTACATTAATTTTACTGATTTTTAAATTTGGAGTTGCTCAAACATTAGCTCAGGTTTTTGGATGTACAGATCCACTCGCAACAAATTATAATTTTGCTGCAACTAATAACGATGGAAGTTGTGCATATACTGCTACTACAGTTACTCCGGTGAACAGTTACAACCTTGATGCAAGTCTTTCTGAAACATCCGGACTCATCTGTTGGAACGATAATATTTGGACGCACAATGACAATTCAAATACAAATCTTTATTCGCTTGATACATTAACCGGAGCAATCTTGCAAACTGATCCAATAAATGGTGTTGTGAATAATGATTGGGAAGAGATCTCGCAAGATTCCAATTTTGTGTATGTGGGTGATTTTGGAAATAACGTTAATGGTAACAGAACTGATTTGAAGATCTTGAGAATTGAGAAAAGTTCTATCCTTGCTAATTCGCCATTGGTTGATACTATCTTTTTTTCTTATTCTGATCAGACAGATTTTACACCAACCGGCGGAAATAATACTGACTTCGATTGTGAAGCAATGATTGTTTCCTCAGACAGCATTTTCTTATTCACAAAACAATGGGTAAGCAACAAGACTGTTATTTATTCTTTGCCAAAATTTCCGGGAATATATTCAGCCGGCCGAAGATCGGAATTTGATGTTCAAGGAATGATAACAGGAGCAACATATCAAGAATCTAAACGTTTGATTTCGCTATGTGGTTATACAAATTTATTGCAACCGTTTATTTATCTCTTGTATGATTTCAACTCAACTGATTTCTTCAGTGGAAATAAACGAAAAATGAATTTGTCATTGTCATTCCATCAAGTTGAAGGAATTGCAACCAACGAGGGATTGAAATATTATTGTTCGAATGAAGCATTTGTGCAAGCGCCATTTATTAATACTCCACAGAAACTTCATGTACTTGATTTAAGTTCATATTTGAATGATTATTTGAATCAGATTATTCTATCAACTTTTCAAAATGTAAATCCTGAAGTTGTCATTTATCCTAATCCGGCAAATGAATTTATTGTACTGGATGCTAACTTAAAGAAGAATGAAGGAGACTATTTCATTAGTGATTTATCCGGGAGAATTGTTGATTTCGGAAGTCTTTTAAATGCGAAACAAAAAATTGACATTTCAAATTTGTCGAGCGGAATTTACTTTATGAAAATTTCGGGGGCAGAATCGCAAACAAATAAATTCATTAAGCAATAACTTATAAATAATACATTCAGAAATATAGTGGAAAGAAATATGAAAAGTAATTTGCAATTACTCAATGAGGCAGAATTAAAAGCTGCACAATTATTTGAACAGATCAATTTACTTGGATTAATAAAAGCCGATAAAACGGAGCGTGAATTGAATGAAGAAATATTTGAATTAGCATTTAAGTTATTTGGAATTAAAAAGTATTGGCATAAAAGAATTGTTCGCTCAGGAAAAAATACATTGCTTCCTTATAAAGAAAATCCGCCCAATCTTGTTTTGCAAAATGACGATATCCTGTTTTTTGACTTCGGTCCCGTGTTTGACGAATGGGAAGCTGATTTCGGTCGGACATATGTAATAGGTTCTGATGAAAAAAAATTGAAACTCAAGAATGATGTAGAGCTCGCATGGATAGAAGGTAAAGGATTCTATGATGCAAATAAGACAATTTTACGTGGCGCTGATTTTTATAATTACACAAAAGGACTAGCAAATTCTTATGGATGGGATTATGGAAATGTTCATTGCGGACATTTGATTGGAAATTTTCCGCATGAAAAAATTGTTGGCGAAGAGCGCATCAATTATATCCATCCGGAGAATGATCGCTTAATGAGTGATCTCGACAAGAACGGAAATGAGCGTTTCTGGATTTATGAGATACATTTCATTGATGAAAAATTAGGGATAGGCGGTTTTTTTGAACAGCTCATATCTTGAAGAATATGAATAATGAAAGAGCTGTTATTTTTTTTTCATCATAAAGCGATTTTTCTATTCTTCGTCTTACTTTAATCGTTGTAAACTTTGAACCTTGAACAAACCTATTTGTGAATATCAAACAATTGCCTAACTTCGATACTTGTTTTAAAATTCAAAAAATGGAATCATACGATACATTAGTTGAAGCCATCAATGGATTAAAGAAAGAAGGTTATACAGTCGATTTCAATCTGCGTGAGAACTGTATTGTTTGTAATGAATTGGAAATATTTCATGACGAATTTATTATTGACAAATTCTTTCGATTTGAAGGTGACACAGATCCTGCAGATGAAAGTATTTTGTATGCGATCTCTTCCGAAAAACACGATTTGAAAGGAATTCTTGTTAATGGTTATGGAATTAGTTCGGATTCAATGACCAATGAAATGCTAAATAAGTTCAGGTAATTCTAAGAGCACAATTAAAATATCATTTATGAAAATTAATGCGAAAATTACTCTGCTCATATTATTTTTTATAGTATCGAAAAATATTGTAGCCCAATCGAACATTGTTACCTATGCAGGAAACAGTGGTAAAGAAACGTTCTATGATGTAATGCAAGTTACAGATGGAACATTTTTAGTTTGTGGTTATGCATCCGATTTGAATTGGGTTGATGCAAGTGTTCAGCGGATTCAATTATCATACTCTGGTACAATTCATAATGCGCTTGGCACTAATCGCTACGGATTTATTTTGCATTTGTCTTCCGACATGCAAACTATTCTTCAAGTGGTTCATTTTCCACAAGGCGCAGTTGAAGATATTCGTTTTATGAAAACGAATACAATGCCGTATACGCCAACCGGCGATCTTTATATTAGTTGTAATACTGCAGATTCAGATGCTAATAATGGTGGCTATATAATTGCAAAACTTGATTACAATTTTGTGAATGGATTGCCTTCAGTTGTAGAATGGTTTGCTACAGTTTGGGCTAAATCTGGCCCCAAAGATTATCATCCTTGGGACGTAACAAGTAACGGAAAAGTGTTTTACATATCTGGAGAAGCTTACGGTTATGATTGGAGTGCAATTTATTGTCTCGATGAAAATGGTCAGCGATCGATTGTAAATAATTGGAGAACACATTGGTTAAAAAATGGGTCAGAATTCAAAGGAACACCTGCAACATCGAATCCTCAAGGAGGAATTGATTCAGTAAGCTATAGTGGAATCGTATTGAAAATTTGGGGAAGATGTGATCTTCGTTCATGGACACAAAATGAATACGATTATTATCAGCCAGATGGAAATGGAGGTACTAAGAAAGGTTTGTGGCCGGTAGATATTCTATTCAACGGACCTTGTGATCCTGCTAATCCAACTGCTGTTAGTCCCGGTTACACTGGTTATTCTGCTGCGGCAGGAAGTCCTGTTTACGGAGGAACGTGTATCAACATTGATAAGCGAACAAACAATGTTTTCATAGGAATAAGTTTCAAAAGTGTTGCATCAACAGGTAGTCCTGATTTCGAACCGGCAGTGATTGCAATGGATTCTTCAGGAATGCTTCTATGGTGGTCGCGATTGTATCATGAGATCACTCCTGCAGGTGATACAATGGAATCAATTCCTGATCAATACATCGACGCATTAGCAATTGATTATGCGAATGATAAATTGGTTGTAGGTGCAAGGTGTCATGGAAATAATTCTGAAAATTTCTGGGATGGAAATGAGGTTGCTATTGATCCAGTTGCATACGGATTTCAAAATCGTTTTACAGGTACGAATGGAAATATCCATGAGTCATGGTTAGGCAAACTTCGTTTATCAGATGGTACTTTAACTAACGCTACATACTTCGCAGAATACGCAGAAGGAACCGGATCGCTTGGTATTCCACATGTTGATCCTAATTTAGATGGCTGGCCGGATCCTAATAACGGATGGCCGGATGTAAATACTACTCGCATTGCAAAAAATAATATGAAAGTGACTAGTACAGGAGATGTTTGCGTACTTGCTGTTGGTAGACGAACAATAACTACTGCGAATGCATATCAGAAAATGGTGAAACCTGGTAATGGCGGACTTAGTAGTTGGAATAGTTTTGTTCGTGTATATGATGCACAATTTCATGTGCCGAAATATTCTTCACTCGTTGTTGGTGTTTGGGATACTCTTACACAAGCCGGTGGCAGCAATACAGATTTGTATGGAGTTTACAAAACCTCACTTGGAGTTGTTTGTGTTGGAAGACAAACTGCAGACTCAACCGGTCTTGCAATTGGAAATGATATTCCTGTAACGAATGTTACTCCATGGGGAAATGCAACGCCACAAAACGAAAGCGCAATTTTGGTTTATTATCAAGCAGCAAATTTGGCAAACAGTGAAGACAGTATTCTTACCGGCCTTACTGAAAATCCGGTTCATTCTGAATTCAATGATTTAACCATTTATCCAAATCCGGCTTATGATAAGATCTTTGTTTCTTTCAATGATCAAAAATTGAACAAATCAATTTGGAAATATATGCTCACAGATCATCTTGGAAGAGAAGTTCAGTCAGGTGAGTTGATAAATCGAAACATTGATTTGAAGCAACTTCAAAATGGAATCTTTCATTTACAATTATATAATCAAACAATGGTTTATGCTAAGAAGATAATTATTGTTAGATAGGATATAATTTCATCTAAAAATATGATGATATTATTTTGTCGAAGCTCAAAGTAAAATTTCAAACGAAAATTTTAATTGATTTATTGGGAAACAAAGGGAGTGTAAATTAAACTGTGCTATTTGATTTTATACTAACTGTCATTACATTTGATTTATTAAGCGAAGCAGAGTTGAGCTCTGCTGGAGAGCAACTCAACAAGGAATAGCTTAATCCGATAGCATAAACAGAGGTTG
>JANOBV010000141.1:0-8580 GCA_031411835.1 Bacteroidota bacterium
GATTGATCCAAATAATTGACTATCCAATGCATCAGAAGGTTTATTAATCGATTCGAAAGCGAAAATATCATCACAGATCTGCGTTTTTATCTGCGCCTTTATCTGCGAAATCTGCGGGAAATTAAGTAGCAAATTTTTCTCCCGCAGATTTCGCAGATAAAGGCGCAGATAAAAACGCAGATCTGTGATGATATTTTCGCTTTCGAATCGATTAATAAACCTTCTGATGCATTGGATAGTCAATTATTTGGATCAATCAATTGATTAAAACTGATCATAAAAATAATTGGTTAATCTTGGTTAATGAATACTTTTATCTTTAGTTTTATCCTAATTTCGCCGCACAACTGTTAAATCATCTATGACCGGAAAGTATTCACTTCTTTTTTTCGCGCTGCTATTTACGATTGTAAATGCAGAGGGTCAAACTAGCTGGACTTTGCAACAATGCCTTCAGCGCGCCCATGATTACAATATTTCAATTAAGCAATCATCGCTCAACAATGAGATCAATAAAGCTACAATAGATCAAAATACTGCTGCCTTATTTCCAAGCTTAAATGGAAACGTCTCGGAAAACTACTACAACGGAAAAAGTATTGATCCGAATACAAATAACTTCACTACACAGGAAGTAAAATCAACTTCGTTTTCATTGAGCAGTTCTGTTTCTATCTTCGAAGGCTTTCAACTTCAAAATTCGTTGAAACAAAGTAAGCTCAACTATCTTTCTTCTCAAAACGATTTGAAGAAAATTCAAAATGATATTTCATTGAATGTGATCAATTATTTCCTTCAGATCCTTTATAATCAAGAATTGCTTGTGATAACTAAAGGTCAGTTAGATGCTTCTTTGGTTCAACGCAACAGATCAAAAAGAATGAATGAACTAGGTTCTATCAGTAAAAGTAGTTATCTAGATCTTGAATCGCAGTATGCAACAGATGAACTTAGATTGATCCAAGCACAGGCGCAATATGATCAATCGATATTATCGCTTACTCAACTTCTCGAACTTGATTCAGTACAAAATTTTACGATCACTGCACCTGAAATTGTTGTGCCTGAACCTAACGCTGAACAATTCAATACAAGTGCTATTTATGCAAAAGCACTTACCACTCAGCCTGATATTAAAAGTTCAGAATATAAAGTGTTGAGTTCAGAAAAATCATTGCAAATTGCCAGAGGAAATTATTATCCTCGGATTTTTTTAAGTGGATCGTTGAACACAAACTACTCTACTTCCGGTCAAAATCTTGCCGGCTATAATCAAGGACCTCCTATAACTACGCTGACAGGATATACTGCAACCGGGGAAAATGTTTACACAGTTACACCTAACATCAGTCCGATTTTCCAAGATACTCCATTTAATGATCAACTTGATAACAACCTTGGTAAGTCAGTGGGTGTTACTATGCAGGTTCCCATTTTCAGTGGACTTTCAGCAAGAACTAATGTGAAACGTGCTCAATTGAATTATAAGATCACTCAACTAAATCACGAATTAAATAAAAAGAATTTATATAAGAGTGTGCAGCAAGCTGTGATTGATGCTTCATCATCATATAAAAAATATTTAGCCGGACAAAGAAGTGTTGATGCATTAGATGAGTCATTTAAGTTCAATGAAAAGAGCCTTGAATTAGGAGGCATTTCTACTTTTGATTATTTACAAGCAAAAAATAATTACGCAAAAGCTCAAGCAGATTTATTGCAAGCAAAATATGATTACATCTTTCGTATTAAAATTATAGATTTTTACGAAGGAAATCCTCTGACCTTTTAATTGATTTTTATGGCGACTAAGAAAAAAAATAATTTATTAAAATGGTTGATCATTGCGGTGATCGTCCTTGTCATCTTTTCAATCGTAGGTAAAAAAGCCGGTTGGATAGGTGGCGCAGAAAAGAAACAAGTTGCTTCTGAAAAAGTAATTAAGCGCGATATCGTCGAAGTAGTTTCTGCCAGTGGAAAAATTCAGCCTGAAGTTGAAGTAAAGATCTCGCCTGATGTCTCAGGCGAAATAGTTGAATTGAATGTGAAAGAAGGTGATCGTGTTAAAAAAGGTCAGCTACTTGCTAAAATCCTTCCGGATATTTATCAATCCTATCTTGATCGTGCAAATGCTGCGTTGAACTCTTCGAAAGCGAACCTTGAAAATTCTAGATCTCGTCAATTACAAGCGCAATCTCAACTTGAGAAAACAAGACTCACTTATGAGAGAAATAAAAAATTGTATGATGAAAAATTGATCTCTGCATCTGATTGGGAATCGGTAAAATCGTCGTATGAAGTAGCAAAAGCTGAAGTAGATGCTGCAATTCAAAATGTTTCTGCATCTGATTTTGGTGTGAGAAGTTCAGAAGCTTCTGTAAAAGAGTCGCAGGATAATTTACGCAAGACAACAATTTTTGCTCCTGTTGACGGTACGATTTCAAAACTTGGAGTTGAAAAAGGCGAACGAGTAGTAGGAACTTCGCAAATGGCCGGAACTGAAATGTTCGTTCTTGCTGACTTAAATGAAATGGAAGTAAGTGTTGATGTGAATGAGAATGACATCGTTCGTGTTCACGTTGGTGATACAGCAATTATTGAAGTGGATGCTTACATTGGAAAAAAATTCAAAGGTGTTGTGACTGAAGTTGCGAATTCTGCGAACGTAAGTGGCCTAAGCGTTGATCAGGTTACAAACTTTACTGTTAAGGTTAGAGTACTTCGTGAATCGTATCTCGATATCGTCGATAAAGATCATCCTGAAAGAAATGTGTTCAATCCCGGCATGTCTGCAACTGTTGACATTCGAACTAAAAAAGCAACCGATGTATTGTCTGTGCCAATTCAGTCTGTCACAACCCGTGATACGACAGGAAATATGGGTGGAGGCAAAGGAGCACTTCCTGATCAGGAAATGACAGAACAAAGTGATCTGGAAGTGAAGGACTCAAAAGAAAAAGTCGTAGAAGTTGAGAAGAAGGATATTGAATGTGTGTTTGTAATTGAAGCAGGGAAAGTGAAATTGGTTCCGGTGGTAATTGGTATTCAGGATAACAATCACATCGAAATAAAAAGTGGTTTGAAAGCTGGACAAGAAATTGTTTCCGCTCCATATAGTATGATCGCAAAAACGTTGAAGAGTGGCGATCTGGTTGAAGTTGTAGATAAAGACAAACTTTATTCTGTAGAGAAAAAATAAATTGTATGCCACTTATACTATCATTAGAAACAGCAACAACCAATTGCTCTGTTGCATTAGCTTCTGATGGAAAAGTTATGGCTTCACGAAGTATCAATAGCGGTTATTCTCACGCTGAAAAAATTAATGTTTTTATTGAGGAAATCATCGCTCAAGCGAATGTGACTTTGAAAGATCTCAAAGCAGTTGCTGTTAGCAGTGGCCCGGGTTCATATACAGGCCTGCGTATTGGTATAAGCACAGCAAAAGGATTGTGTTACGCTTTAGACATTCCACTGATCGCCATTAATACACTAGATGCAATGGCTCAAGGAATGAATTCAATGCAAGACGAGCTCATCGTTCCAATGCTTGACGCAAGACGAATGGAAGTTTATAGTGCAGTTTACGATTCCAATAAAAACAGAGTCAGTGAAATTGAAGCTATCATTGTCGATGAAAATTACTATTCCAATTTTAGAAGCGAAAAAAAATTAGTGTTGGCCGGTGATGGCGCAGATAAATGTCAAACTATATTTCAAAACGAACCTTCCATAAAAATCCAAACATCTTTTGAGCCGCAGGCTGAATTCATGGCTGAATTAGCAGAGAAAAAATTCCGGAATTCTGAATTTGAAAATGTGGCTTTGTTTGAACCCTTTTATTTGAAGGAGTTTGTGCCGGGGCCTAAAAGAACTAATTTATAGTATTCAGCAGATGAATATTGTAAATCGTACGACGATAGGCGGAATGTTGAGCGGAAATTAACGACACACTTTCAATTTAGTAAACATCAAGCGACATTCCTGCCGGGGTAAGAGGCACACAATTTATTAGTAAGCCAATGCAGTCGCAATTGATTAATTTCAGAACAAATGAAAAATAAAGAAAATAAATTCAATTCAATATAATAATCACGCAATTGAAACGTATAGTCCAAAATTCACATTGTCGAAAATACTTTACATTCATAAAAATCCCATTGAAGTCGGACTGGTTAGTTGCGTGAAAAAATATTTATTCCGTAGTGCGCAAGATTATTCTCGACAACAAGGACCCGTAAAAGTTACTACAATTAATCTGCATAATTTATTTTAAATATCGGGTTGATAAATTTATACTTTTAACAAATTGTGTCCCTCTTACCCCGGCAGGAATGTCGCTTGATTAGTTACTAACCTGAAAGTGTGTCTTTAATTTCCGCTCAACATTCCGCCTATCATCGTACAGTTTGCAATTTTCAAGAGTTATGTTTGATGCAGCAATAAATTTAATGACATTTATAAGTTCTGTTGAACATTCCGCTAATCGGGAAATCGAATACAAATGCAAGTCATTTTGAAACTTTAAAAAATTTCGTTATCTTTCCTAATCCTGCTTCAAATAAATTGGAAATTGATGGATTGATAGGCTCCAATGTATTAATAATTACAAATCTAATTGGTGAAGTGGAATTTAGTCTCGTTACTGAAGAAGAAAAAATAGAGATAGATATCAGTAAACTAAAACCCGGAGTTTATTTTATTAAAGCAAATGAAATCTTATTCAAGAAGTTCGTAAAAATATAATTTATCATGAAAAAACTTTTGGGAATAATGCTAATAATGACTTCATATTTGATAAACGGTCAAAGCATTGTCTGGGAAAAATCATTTGGTGGAACAGGGGGTGAAAGAGGTTCGTCTTTAATCATTAAAAACGACAAATTCATTTCACTTGGTCTTGCTACTTCTTATGATTTTGATGTAGTCGGTTTGAAAGTATAGGAGACTTTTGGCTTTTAGAAAGCGATAGTTCCGGTAACCTTTTGCGAAGCAAATGTTTTGGTGGATCAAGATTAGACGAAGGCAAAAAAGTGATTAGCTGTCTTGATGGTGGATTTATCTTGGCGGGACGAACTGAATCGAATGATTCAGATGTTTCAGGTAGACATGGGCTATATTCAGACATGTGGATTATTAAAATTGATTCTTTATGGAATCCGCAATGGCAAAAGTGTATTGGTAGTATTTCTGACGATCAAGCGTTTTCAATTATTCAAAACATTGATTCAGGATTTCTAATTGTTGGTACAGTACGCGACAGTAGCGGTGACGTGAATGAGTTTTTCGGTGGAGATAGAGATATTTTTGTTGCAAAATTAAATAAATCCGGTAGCATCGAATTTGTTAGATCATTAGGTGGTTCCGGAACTGAAAATGAGCAAGTGGATTGTGTTCAAACAGCTGATGGAGGATTTTTGATTATGGGTTCTGGAAGTTCTTCTGATTATACAATTCCTCCAAATCACGTAGGTTCGATTTACATTTTTAAATTAGACTCTATTGGCAATATTTCGTGGGTGAAAACCTATGGTGGAACTGGAGGCGAAAGCTCGGGTCAAATTATGCTCGAGTCAGATGGCTCATTCGAAGTTTGCGGATCAACAAGTTCAAATGATGGCGATGTAATTGGACACATTTACGGACCGGATGTTTGGCTTTTTAAAGCATCAAGTAACGGAACCCTTTTGTGGCAGAGTTGTATTGGTACAAATGGGCTGGAGTTTGCAACAAGTTTCGACAAAACAAGCGATGGAGGTTTTATAATTGGTGCAAATTCTGAAGCTGGTGACGGTATTATTCTAAATTATGGTAGTCAAGATTGTTGGGTAATAAAAACAGATAGTATTGGTCAATACCAATGGAGTAAAATTTATGGTGGTAGTCTTTCTGAGAAATTGAATTCAATAAAAGAAGTTCGACCAAATGTCTATGCTTTTTGTGGTGAAAGTTTTTCAAGTGATTTTGATGTTTCGTTTCAACATGGCATGTGGCCAGGCGATCAATGGATGGTAGAAATTTCAGATGCAAATTTATCAATTGACGAAAATCAAAATAATTTAAAAGATCTTTTCACCTATTATTCTTCAGGAAGTTTGTTGGTGAAATATATTAGTTCATCAAATAAAGATATTTTGATTTCTATTTTCGATTTACTTGGTAAGGAAATATATTCAGGTTCCTTCAAGAGCAATCAAGGCTTAAACCAAGTTTCAATAAATTCTAATTTAACTTCTGGATATAAACTTATCAGATTAGAATGTGATAAAGGCAGTGTTACTTCTAAGTTGTTTATAGCGGAATAATTCCCGATTGGGAGTGTTCAATCATATTATGAATTGAAATTAAATGTACTCTCTTTTAAATTGAACATTGCAAACTGATAGCAAGAATGTCGCTGTATTAGTTACAAGCCTGAAAGTGTGTCGCAAATCGCCACTCAACATTCACATGCAGAAAAATGGAAAGTGAGTAGCATGTATTTTTAAACCAAGTTTCACTTTTCATTCTTCATTTTTCATTCTTTTATTATAGATCTGAAGAAACCCATTCGAAATCGCCTGGTGCGCAATCGTTGTATGATCTTCATCCGGTAAATAATCGAAATATACATTAATCGCTTTACTTTTTGAGTTTTCTATTTTTTCTGCTAATAGATTCGCGTCAACTTCCATAACATGCGGCGCTGCGCAAGGTGCAAGTCCTTCTTTCCCAACACCAATATAGATATCTGTTTTGCGAATGAAATTTTCAGTAAGAACTTCCGATTGCTGATTTAATAAAGAACCATTGTCCCACCATAAACTTGGACTAACAATAATGTATTTGTCAAATAGAGTAGGCTTCTTTAATAAAATCTCTGTTGCTAAAAGTCCACCTAACGATTGTCCAATTATTGTCTTTGAAGAATTGGTCTTGTATTTTTTATCTATGAAAGGCTGAAGCTCATTTTCTATGAATGAAATAAATTTGTCTGAATGCCCCGTTGTCGGATAATTCTTTTTGTCTTCAGCTACAGTCGTTGGAAATGTAAAATCGCGTCGCCTGTCAACGGTTGCAATTCCAACAACAATCGATTTTGGAATTCTGTTGATCCAAGAAAACGTATTGAATTGAACCAGCCCGACAACATGTATAAAATCCTCATCCGCCGAACCGTCCAATAAATAGATCACCGGATATTTATTCGTATCGTTCTGATTGTATCCTTCCGGCAAATAAATGTTTAATGTTCTATTCTCAGAAAGTATTGTTGAATGCAACTCTTCTATTACTCCAAGAACAAATGGCTTTGTGCCTTCTGGTTGCTTTTGACCGGAGCAGAGAGTCGAAGAAAGGAAAATTAGAATGAAAAGTAGGTGTTGTTTCATGGTTTTCAAATGTAGTTATTTTGGAGGGAAAAATTTAACACAAGAACACAAGTTCACAAAAGGCCATGGAATTAAATAGGTATAAAATTCCGTGGCCTTTTGTGAACTTGTGTTCTTGTGTTAAAAAAAACTATTCCTTTTCAATCACCAAATCATCATTCTCCACCATCGTCGCCTCATTCAAATATAGCTTCTTGACTTTAATATCCGCAGCTGCAGTAATGGTAGTTTCCATTTTCATCGCTTCAATGGTAAACAAAGGCGCATTCTTTTTTACAATGTCACCCTCTTTCACAAAGATTTTTGTCAAGCGACCTTGTAGCGGCGAACCAATATGTTTATCGCCACTCGCTTTAGCATTGGAGATCTTTTCGACTTTCGCATTCCTGTCTTTTACTTCTATCGATCGCGTTTGTCCGTTCAATCTAAAGAACACTGTTCTGTTTCCATTCTCATCAGCATTGTCGGAAATATAAAGCAATCGTATCAAAAGTGTTTTACCTGTTCCTATATTCACCAGAATCTCTTCATTGCTCTTCATGCCATAAAAGAATGCAGGAGTAGGTAACGCCGTCACATCGCCAAACTGTTTATTGAAATTGTAGTACTCTTCAAAAACTTTCGGATAGAATTTCCATGAAAGAAAGTCAAGGAAGCTTTGATAGTTGTCGAACTTTTTCTGAAACTCTTCAAATTCTATTTCGAAATCGATCGGTTTTAAATGTGCATTCGGTAAATCAGTGTATGGAATCTGATCACGCAAAATAATTTTCTGCAACTCTTTCGGCCAGCCGCCAAATGGTTGTCCTAAGTCGCCTTTGAACATACTCTTCACCGATTCAGGAAATGATAAATTTTCCTTCTTGAAAATATCTTCTTTCGTAAGTTTATTATTCACCATAAACATGGCCATGTCGCCGACTACTTTTGATGATGGAGTTACTTTAACGATGTCTCCGAAAAGCTCATTCACATCTTCATATGCTTTCTTTATTTCATCCATTCTCTCAGCAAGTCCAAGTGAAATTGCTTGAGGCTTTAAATTGGAATATTGTCCACCGGGAATTTCATGCTTGTACACTTCTGCCGTGCCTGCCATCAAACCTGATTCGAACGGATAATAATAGTCGCGAACGGTTTCCCAATAATTTGAAAATTCATTGAGTGAATTTACATCGGTCTTGGTTTCATAAGGTGTGTTGCGAAGTGA
>JANOBV010000142.1:0-10185 GCA_031411835.1 Bacteroidota bacterium
AGAAGTATCAGGAACAGCGCCCGGGAAATACCATGACCAAGAAGTAAATGGTCCGCCGGAAATTATTTGTCCTTGGAATGAGAATGGAGTATTTTGACAAGCTTGTGCAAATGGAGCATAGATATCTGTTACAGGTAATGGGCAAGTGTCGGCTCTTATATAAGCTATCTTTGTAAAAGATGCAGTTCCGTATTGATTTCCTGCAGTCAGAGTAACATCATATAATCCTGGGGCGCTGTAACAAACAGTAGGATTTGGAGAAGTACTTGTTGCAGGAGTTGCACCAGGGAAAGACCAAGCCCAAGTAGTTGCTCCGCCTGTTGAAAGGTCTGTGAAGGTGACGCATTCTCTTTCGCAAATCAACGAATCATTTACAACGAAATCAGGATTTGGAGGAGTACATGAATTAACAACAATGTAATTTGTCTTGATCATTGTATCAGTCACAGATGATACAGCAACTATTAATCGAACAGAATATGTACCTGGATTTGCAAAAACAATGTTAGTAGGGTTTTGTAATGAAGACGACCCTGGTGTTCCACCTATGAATGTCCATTCATAATAGGTTGCTAACGTAGTTGTATCTGCATAAAAATTTACAGTATCGCCTGCACAAATAACGGTATCTGATGCAGTAAAGTCAGCAATTGGAAGATCAAAGCTAGCCACGATAATGCTATCAATTGCAACAGAAGGACTAGCTACACCGGCACCCGTATTACCAACATTTTTCCAACGAAATCCGATTTTAACAAGTGGGTTATTATCGGCAGTAGCAGGAAGTGAAATAACATATGGAGTCCATGTTGCGAAATTTGTGTCAGCAACACATTTTGGTGTCATGGGTAATTCCATAAGGCTAATCCATGAAGAGCCATTAAAATATTCTACAAAGCAATTATCATTATTAGTAGCTTCTCCGGCTAATTCTCCTAGAATATAATTAAAAGCAAGTTTCAAATTCGAAACACCAGTACAATTAATAACCGGCGATTCAACTCGTTTTTCAGTTGGCGTACTCGCCATAAACCCACCCATGTCGTAAATTGCACCGCAATCACCATAAGGACAATTTACTGCAGCAGAACTTGCTTGTTCTGAGCCCGCAACATTTCCAACGTGCAAACTACGTTTGGTTTGTGTTGCATCAGTCTTACAACCTTTTATAGAACATCCACCCGAAACAACACCCGGTTCAGTTGAACTGATGTACCATTCATTTGCAAATGGGCCTTGAATTCCTATTGGAGTAACAGTCCAAGTTCCTAAAGAAGTAGGACTCAAAAATCCGGCTGCCAAATTCGAAGAATCGCATGTACCTGAAGTCGATCCGAAATCATCAAAGAAGATTGGAATTTGAGCATTTGAATTCACTGACAAGGTCAGAGAAATCAGGGTAAAAATAAGGAGTCGGTAAATTTTACCGGGGAGTAATTGGTAATCCATACGGTTTTAAAAGCGAGTCAATTTACAATTATTTTGGAAATCCAACATCATCACTTTTTATAATCATTAGCAAACAAATAAAGGTTAAAATCAGCTTTTTGGGCTTCTTTTGTTATTTGTTCCCTGATTTGTTCTTTGTTAACATCTTTCATTTTATAACGTCGGATCAAATGCATTACTTTTTCAGTCAAAAGAAACACTTTCTTCTCATTAAAATCGGCCGAATTAAAATGCCTATCTATTTGAGAAATCAATTCATGAATACCATCAGATTGCGAAGCGATGGTTTTGAGGACAGGTGTGATCCAGCCTTCAGACATGGAATGATGCATTAACTTTTGCAGAGTATTGACTAGAGCATCAGCTCCGGGACGATCAGCTTTGTTGACCACAAAGATATCAGCAATTTCCATGATGCCTGATTTCAAAGCTTGTACTTCATCACCCGATTCAGGAACAACAACTACGACCGTTGTATCTGCAAGTCCGGCAACTTCCACTTCTGATTGTCCGACGCCTACTGTTTCGACAATAACCATGTCGAAATTTGCAGAACGCAGTACATCTGTTATTTCAATTATCTTTTCAGACAAACCACCGAGCGAACCTCGAGTAGCCAATGAGCGAATGAATACGTTGTTGTTGTTGAAATGTTCCGCCATACGCAAACGATCACCTAACAGAGAACCATAGTTGAACGGAGAAGTCGGATCCACAGCAACGATGGCAACATTTTTCCCAAGTTGAGTCAATTCACGAAGAAGAGAATTTATGAGTGTACTTTTTCCGGCTCCCGGTGGTCCGGTTATTCCAACAACAGGAATATTTGAAGGTGATAATGCTTGCAAAATTGTATCCCAACCCGGCAATTCATTCTCAACAATAGTAATTGCGCGAGCAATTGCTTTCCGATCGCCGGATTTGAGAAGTTGAATAAATGCTGCTTGGTCTTGGTTCATTGGAATGTAGCAAAGAAACGAGAATGATTATCATTGCGAAAGGGATTATAGAAATAGTTGAGTGTTTTTTTTAACACAAGCTCAGAAGAACACAAAAAGCCACGGAATACAATCCGTGGCCTTTTGTGTTCTTGTGAGCTTATGTTTTAATCCGACAACTCATGCAATTTTTTATACTTCAAATAAGTCGACCACGCAGAGATCTTCGCTATCGTAAAACCAACTCTTCCATCTAAAAATCCAAAGTGAACAATGTAGTGATGTAGAAATTTTGCAATTGGATTGATGATCATTTTATAGAAAGGAGCTTTCTTTCTCAATTTAAAATAAGCTTTGGCTGCTATATCTGCGAAATATTCCGACTGGCGATAATGTTCTTCAACATTGTAATAACTGTAATGCAGAATATCACCTTTTAGCTTTCCCGTATTTACATCACCGGATATAAGTTCGTATTTATCATGCGGATTAATTCCCGCCCACTTACCTTTTCTGCTGTCCCACAAACGTAATTTTGTATCCGGATACCAGCCGCTGTGGCGAACCCAATGCCCGCAATAATTTGTTAGACGATTCATGTAGTAACCATCCTGAACAAAATTTTCCTTCGTAACCAAAATTGATTTCTTTAGTTGTTCGTCGAGAGCTTCATCTGCATCGAGTGAAAGAATGTGCGGATATTTTGCTTGCGTGATTGCAAAATTCTTCTGTTCAATATGTCCATCGAATTTATGCTCTATGAATTTCGCATCGTAACTCAAACATATTTCTTTCGTGCGATCTTTGCTAAATGAATCAACAATTACAATTTCATCAGCAATGTCTTTCACTGAGTCGAGACATCTTGCAATGTTCTTCTCTTCATTGAATGTAATAACAACAATAGAAATAGGAGTCATATTGAATGCTAATGTAATACTTTTTCATTGTCAGGTTCACGCTTCTGACAGTAAAACAAGATAAAGAACAATCCTACAAAGGTAGCACCGGGTTGTGTTTCAATTGTATCTTCTGTGAGCATGGAAACCATACAGATGATTAGAAACAAAATGAAAATTGCAGGTAATTGCTTTGCTTTTCTAAGTGGATAAACTAATGCAAAAAGAAAATAGATCAATCCGGGAATTCCAAAAGCAGCAGCAATGGAGAGATATTGATTATGTGAACGTAACCGATGATATTCATCGAGTTTAGAATTCATCGCTTTGTATTGATTGTTGAAGGCAATGAGAAGATCACCGGTCCCTACTCCAACAAACGGATGAGCTTTTATAATTTCCGTAGCAGCACGCCAGAATTCTAATCGTTGAGCAACTGAATGTCCACTTGGATCACCGCCTTTCAATAAGTTATCGATTTCCCATATCACTTGATTAAGACGTGAACGAAGGCTCGACATCTTTTGAAAGTTGACATTTGGCACGCCGGCTTCTATAGATTGAATTTCACTTTCAGTTAATGCAAACACTGCTTGAGCATCTTTATGCTGACCTTTACTAGTAATAAACCGTACTAAAGTAGCGCGAATCGGTTGATGTTTGAAATCGAGTGAATCGAATTTAATCTTACTCCTTTCATTCCAGGCAGCTTTTAATTCAGGATAGCAGAGATAAACATTAACTTGATATCCATTTTCAAATTTATTATCGTCAAGGTAAAAGTCGTATTTATTTCCGGCATCAGTTTTAGCATTTACATCAATTGCAACAGTTTTCACTTCGTAAAATTCTTTTATCAACCCGGAAATGTAAATACCTATTGCAAGAGGAATGCAAACGATCATTACAAATGAGATGAACTTTTTCACCTTATTTCCGGAAATCAAAAGATGGTAGATCAGAATGCTGATGGTCAAAATAAGTAGGATACTCAAACCTGTTAGAGATTCAACGATCACTAGGAAAACAATAAACCATATCGCTAAAATTAATGCAATGAATTTTGCAATTGGGGTCAATTCTTTTCTGTAACCTATATAAAAAGTAAGTGTACAGATAGCAACACATGTAAAAAGAGCAAAACGGATATGCGATATTTTATAGATAAAAATATCACGAATATCGTAGATCTCTCTGTGAATTATTCCGGTTAAAACAGAAATGGCAGAAATTGTACCGGCAAAGACAGAAAGAACAAACACGCCCATGATCCAAAGAAATTGTTTTTCTGTCAGCTTTTCTGTTCCTGAAATAATTATCGGCAGTAATAAGAGTGGAAGTTTTATTCTTAGATCTTTAATTCCACTTTCAAAATCAGAAGTCCAAAACATTCCAATTAAATGCATCAACCAAATACCAACAAATATTAGTGCGACTTTATTTGAAACAAAACGATTCCATTTTTCTTTTATGTCTCCTTCAAGAAAAAATGAACCAACAAGAAAAAATTGCGAGAGACTGGTAAGAAATAAAGATACAGGCAAGCCACACATTAGGAGTACAAGACCTGTGAGATAAAGGTAATTTGTTTTGTATTTTAGAATTGGAGTCAATTTTTTGTTTGCGTTTTTTTATTGCAACAATTGATACTTCCCGCAGAGAGTCGAAAATTTTCGCACAATATCTGCCAATTTTTTTGCGACAATCTATAATTCACTGCCGACCCCTGAGGGGTCACATGTTGGTAGAAAATATGATAAAAAACATACCCGACCCCGGAGGGGTCGCATATGAATTTGAATGGACGTTTCATATTTCATTTTTTAAATTAAATATTTCACAAATCACATTCGACCCCTCCGGGGTCGGTTCGATCCATTGATCTACATTCTACCAATATGTGACCCCTCTGGGGTCGGTGCGGGTATTTAAATCTGCGATTTTTTTATTTAGTTTTGGAATTTTATGTGTTTATAATTTTGATCCCGATAGTTATCAGAAATAATTTTGAATTTATTTACTATCATTCTTCTCCCCTGCATTTGCATTAATTGCACCCGAAAGAATTCCTGCATAGGTTACTTTATCATTCAAGATCTCAATTGCTTTGATCACTTCTTTATCATGCGTCAACGACTCTCGGATTCGACCTTGTTGGTAACCATAGCGTGAGGCGATCTCATCTTCCAGAAGCGCCACAATATCGCTTTTGTTTTTCGCTATATCTTCTTGTTTATTGTGTTTTAATTTTGATTGCAATGTTTCAATATCCGATTTAAGAGTTGTGTAATACAATTCATCTTCGCTATTCTTTTTAAATTCACTTAGAGATTCTTCACTCTTTGTAATGTAATCATATTCTTTATTTGCAATGTAACTTAAGAAGTCATTCCAGTCTGAATCACTTATTGTAAAGTCGCCAGTAGGAATATTTTCATGCAAAGTTCTATAGCGTGAAGCAAAATCGAAGATGATACTTTTACTTACCAAACTATTACAGATCGGATTCAATTTTTTATTTGTAGTAGAAAAATCAGGCTTTATTCCTCCGCCATCATAAACTTTTCTTCCTGTACTTGTTTTAAATTCACTTACTAAAGAATCAGGAACTTTTCCAACACTTCCATCTTCATTACGGTGTGTATAATCGAGAGCTTGAATACACCTTCCACTTGGAATATAATATTTCGAAGTCGTAATCTTAACCTGAGAATTATATGACAATGGCCGAGTAGTTTGAACTAGTCCCTTTCCAAAAGTTCGTTGTCCTACGATTACAGCTCTATCTAAATCTTGCAATGAACCGGAAACAATTTCAGAGGCAGAAGCGGAGCCGCTATTTACCATTACTGCTAATGGAATTTCAGTATCAACTGCATCGTTTATTGCTTTGTAAGTTCTGTCAGCATCTTTGTAACGACCTTTAGTACTTACGATGTCTTTTCCGCGTTCTATAAAAATGTTTGAAATATTAACTGCTTCATTTAGCAAGCCACCCGGATTCCCTCTTAGGTCAAGAACTAATCCGGCAAGTGTATTTTTTGATTTCAATTCTCTTAAAGCATCTGCAACGTCTCTTCCTGAATTTTCAGTAAAGCTATTTAGTTTGATATAACCAATGTTATTGTTGAGCATTCCGAAATAAGGAACAGGTTTTACTTTTATTTCTTCGCGTACAATAATTTTTTCGAAGGGCTTAGATTCTCCTTCACGTTGAATTAATAATTTTACTTCTGTTTTCGGAGAGCCTTTTAATGCACGACTGATTTCATCTGTCTTCTTATTCTTTGTTGACTTCCCATCGATTTCAATTATCATATCACCCGCACGAAGTCCGGCTTTGTCTGCGGGAAATCCTTCATACGGTTCGCCAACAATTACAAAATCACCCTTCGGTCTAATGACAGCACCGATACCTCCATATTGACCTGTCGTCATGAATCGATAATCTTCTATATTAGATTCAGGAATATAATTCGTGTAAGGATCAAGACTGGAAAGCATTTCATCGATTCCCTTTTTCATCAGTTTACCCGGCTCAACTGAATCGACATAGTACATGTTGACTTCACGATAGAGAGAAGAGAAGATGTCGAGATTTTTTGATACTTCGAAATAGTTATCGACAAAAGAATATGATGTGATAGAAACAAGAGCCGTAATTGCGATGACGATTTTCAGCTTTTGGTTTTTGATGAATTTTTTCATGGGGATGATTTCAATTTTATTTTCAGCAGAGTTTCTTTTTTTTCTTTATAGAATCTGTGTGTTTTTCTCCCGCAGATCTCGCTGAACTCGCAGATTAGTCGCAGATTTATTTTGAATATGAATGATATTGAAGGTGTATGTTTAAGTTTAAGTTTAAGTTTAAGTTTAAGATTGTGTAGGATTAGGGCAAGGGATCATAACCATTCCCACCCCACGGATGACAACGAGAAATTCTTTTTAGTGCCAACCAACCACCTTTGAATGGTCCATATTTTTTTATTGCTTGCGTTGCATAAGCAGAACACGTTGGATCGAAGCGGCAACTTTGACGGAGCAACGGAGAAAGCGCTAATTGATAAAAGCGGATCAGTCCGAGAAAGATTTTACTAAGAATTAGCTTGAAGATCTTTAGCAAAGCGCTGTAATATTTGTTTTATTTTTTCGTCGGCTTCAAGAAAAGTGAGTTGCGTTTTTCCTGAGTAGTACAAGAGTAAAGCACATTGAATTTTCTTATCAACTAACAACGTATAAATATCAGATTTATTCTTTCGATATGATTCACGCATAAGTCTTTTCATACGATTTCTATCAACAGCTTTTTTGAAATTTCTTTTAGGTACACTAAAGGCAATTTGAGCAGGAAAATCGGTTGGTAGCGAGATTGGAATCCATATCAATTTGAAAGGCGAAATAATAATATTCTTCCCCGAAGCAACAAGTTGCTCAATTGCTTTGCGACCGTTGAGCCGTTCCGCTTTTCTAAAAGTATGACGGCTAGGCAAAGCGGCGTTCATAGCTTATTACTTATTTGCTTTCTTGATATATTGCTCCAAAGCCATAGTCATAGAAGGTGCTGCAGGAACAGGAGCTGAAATATCTAAACGTAACCCTGCATCAGCAACTGCTTGCGCAGTAGTTGGTCCGAAGGCAGCAATACGAGTATTATTTTGCTTGAATTTAGGGAAATTTTTAAAAAGAGAAGTGATACCGGACGGACTAAAGAAAACTAGCACATCATAATTCACTTCAGCAAGATCAGACAGATCGCTGGCAACAGTTTTATAAATGACTGCTTTAGTATAATCGATTGAATGTGCGTCGAGCGTTTCGAAAATTTCTTGTTTGTGGATATCTGTACAAGGAACTAAGAATTTTTCTTTTTTGTGTTTCTTAATCAGATCCATCAAATCATTGATAGTCTGCTTGCCGAAGAAAATTTTTCTTTTCCGGTAAACAACAAATTTTTGAAGATAGTAAGCAGTAGATTCTGAAATGCAAAAATACTTCATTGTTTCAGGAACGACAATACGCATCTCATTACAGATTCGAAAAAAGTTGTCTGCTGCATTACGACTAGTAAGTATAACAGCACTATGATCAGGGATAGCCACTTTATCCTTTCTGAAATTCGCAGCAGGAATCGGTTCTACGTGAATAAACGGACGAAAATCGATTTTTACGCTAAATTTCTTTGATAAATCAAAATACGGCGACTTATCTGTTTCAGGTTTGGGCTGTGTAACCAGGATACTTTTAACTTTCAAACTACTCATAAATGGGATTTCCGTTTCGTTATAAGATATCAGGGGTGCACAGGTGATTATGAAACAATGATCCGAATCAAAATCAACATGGGCGCGATTTCAAGGGTGCAAAGATATAAAAATAAATAGAGCAGAGAGAAAGATGGCATACTGAGACCAACGAGAACACCCCTAAACATTCGGTATGAAAAGGCCAAACCTGCTAAAATTATGGAAATCAAGATCAATGAAGAAGCTGAAAGCACTTGATTATAAGCGATCAAGCAAACAAATGGCAATAAAGCAATTCCTAAAATGTTATTAATGAGGAAAGTATTGAAAATATAGGTTGCCATTTCTCTATCGAGGTTAAAGAGCCAACCGCATATTTTAAGAATTAGAAATTTGAGTGTGTATGCTGCAGAAACGATAACGGCAAAAAAAATAAATCGACTAAAGCCAATTCCAATTCCACCAAGCTCCCAATTATAGTATATGCTAATTAGATATAAAAAGAGAGCAGCAATTAAATTGAATACAATGCTTAGGTAAACTGAAGCTCTTTGGACTAAGATATTTTCATCACGGACAATTTGGTTTGTCAAGTTGTTATTGACAAAAGCAACCATCATTTGACTGAAATATTTATTGTAAAAAATTCGTAAAGAAGCATAAACTGCAAGTACGATGAGTATTATTGGAAAAAACCAGATTGGCGAAATTGGTTTTCTATCAATCGCTTCGTTTCCTGCAGGATGCAGCAAATGTCCTTGGTAAATATCTGTGTACTTGCTAAATGCCGAAACGCTATCATTAAAATAGACAACAGAATCTGTTTTCCAATACGTATGTAGAGCGCTATCGACGTCGAGTACCAATTTGCCGGATGTATCGGAAAGCAAAACATGAGAAACACGAATTGCCGTAGTATCAGGAGAAGTTGTGCTTACAAGATGTAATGAATCGACCGGCATGAGTAGGAAATATGCGGTTTCGTTGTACGGGTGCTACTGTAAAATGTTGCTGTGAATTTAACACTAAGCTCACTTAAATTTCAGCCACGAATTCACGAATATAAAAATAATCTATTCGTGAATTCGTGGCTGAAATTTAAGTTCTAAAAACTTAGTGAGCTTAGTGTTTTATATTTAAGTCAAACAAAAATTATTTTCCGGCTTCGTTATCTGCTCCACCGATCTTAAACATCCTTGAAATATTGAAACTCAATTTGAATCCACCTTTTGACCATGCATCCAAGGTATTGACCAAATAATCATTCTCGATAATTCCGGAAGCGTTTGTAAACATGATTGTAAAAACATGTCCGCCGGTTTCAATTTCTACACCAACTCCAATAACATCATAATGTGGTAATACAAGATCGGGGCGGCTGAAAGTATGTGAATAATCAACAATCACTGAAGCGCTAGGAGTAAATTTTAAACGAAAACCACCTGAAAGACTGAATGTATTATTTTCGTCATCCGCACCGACAAAATTTCTATGAATAAAACTTGGGATTGCAACAACTGAAAAACGGGAGGTAAATTTTCTCGCAAATATTAATTGAGAACAATATGTAAAACGATAGGTATTACTTTTAAAGTCGGGCGATTCTTTTAATGAGTATGCGATATTGGAAAATGCAGATACTGAAACAGGGATTCC
>JANOBV010000143.1:0-4910 GCA_031411835.1 Bacteroidota bacterium
TATTTAACATAGTTCTTTATATTAAAAGCGAATTTTTTTCCATCATTAAATTCCCATTCATAGGGAATAACCGGAGATACTGTATCAGAAGCGACCGTGTCTGCCATCTCTTCGTTCAATCCAACTTCCGACAAAATTGAAACTACATTGAAAGCGGCAACATCTCTTGATTCAGTAAGCAAAGTAACACCATCTCCTGCACGCGCACCCATGTAGATACTATACTCACCTGTTAACAAAGGCAAATTAAAGAATGTGCATTTCACAACATTTTTTCCTTTCGAAAAATAACTGCTACGAAATCCATCAATCAATCCGGAAGCAGCAGTAACCGGCCCTCGACTGTTTTTGATAGCTATCCAAACATAAGGTGATTGAAAATCTTCGAGAGCATTAAATTCAATCTCTACGCAAAGAGTCTCACCGAAGCTGAAATTATTCTGTGCTTTATTTTTATCATTTCTCAAAGTTACTTTTTCGATTACGACTTTTTCATCGCCACTTGCCTTACCAATAATAAACTCTCCATCATCAGCCAATCCTCCACCAAAATATAATCCGGTTATGGTAGCAGTTTTACCCATGGCAACAATTTTTCCTTTATCCAGTAAAATTGCATTATTGCAGAGTGCATTAATAGCTCCCATATTATGACTTACAAATAATACTGTACGTCCATCAGTCTTACTTACTTGATCTATTTTCCCAAGACATTTCTTCTGAAATTCAGCATCACCAACTGCAAGAACTTCATCAACGATCAAAATTTCCGGTTCCAAATGTGCAGCGACAGCAAAAGCAAGTCGCACGTACATACCTGAAGAATATCTTTTAACAGGAGTATCAAGAAATTTTTCTACACCTGCGAAATCAACGATCTCATCAAACTTTTTTTTGATCTCCTGTTTACCCATTCCTAGAATTGATCCGTTCAGGAATATATTTTCCCGACCGGTCAGCTCCGGATGAAAACCTGTTCCAACTTCGAGTAAACTTGCAACTCTCCCATTCATTGAGATCTTCCCTTTAGTGGGCTCAACGATGCGGCTAAGTATTTTTAGCAACGTTGATTTGCCTGCACCATTTTTTCCAATTATGCCTAATCTGTCGCCTTGTTTCACTTCAAATGAAATATCTTTCAGTGCCCAAAATTCTTCGCGGGACTGAAAAATTTTTTTATCCGATTGCTTAAAAGAAGATTTCACTTTACTAGCAATAACATCACGCAAAGCAGTATAACTTTCAGCTTGTTTGTGCCGAAGGATATAACTTTTACTGATATTCTCAACTTTTATGATCGTTTCACTCATGACAGGTCAAATTACATCTGCAAATGTTTTTTCCATTCTGCGGAAGTATTTAATTCCAATGAATAAAAACGAAACACTTACAATGACAGAAGCAATAAATTCAGGTTTATGCAAAGGGACATTTCCTCCCAGCATACACCAGCGGAAACCATCAATTACACCAACCATAGGATTAAGTGCATAGAGGTATTTAAAAATATCAGGAATAGAAGGATTAGAATAAACAACACTACTGCTAAATCCAACCGGAGAAATATATAATCCAAATTGCACAATGAATGGAATCACATATCTGAAATCTCTGTACTTCACATTTAATGCTGCAATAAAAAACCCAAATCCCATTGCAGTAATAGTAGCGAGCAGAAGGAATATTGGAAACAAAAGAATTCTCCAGTCCGGCGAGAAATGATAATAAAAATAAAGTCCGAGCAGTATTACAAATGAAATTACAAAATCAATCAAGCAGACGATGACTGTACTTGCAGGAACTATAAGTCGAGGGAAGTAAACCTTGGTCAACAAGTTTGAATTTGCAACCAATGAATTTGCTGATTCGCTAAATGCGCTAGAGAAGAATTGCCATGGCAACATTCCAACACAAACCATTATTGCATATGGAACATTTGAATCAGATTGGAAATTACCAAGCTTATTAAATACCAATGTAAAAACGACTATCGTTAGAAAAGGACGCAACACACTCCACACTACACCAATTGCTGTTTGCTTATAGCGCACGAGTACATCTCGCCAAGCCAAATAGTAGAAAAGACCTTTGAATCTCCAAAGGTCTTTCCAATAAAATGATTTCCTGCGGCCAGGTTCAATGATAACGTCAAATTCCTTTGTAGCCATTATTTATTTATTCAAAGGGAAATTACTTAGCGTAATTCACCGATCTTGTTTCACGGATCACGGTGATCTTCACTTGACCCGGATACGTCATTTCCGTTTGAATTCTGTTAGCGATATCGAATGAAAGAACTTCTGCTTGTTTGTCGGTTAGTTTTTCGCTTTGAACAACAACACGTAATTCACGTCCTGCTTGGATAGCGAACGTTTTCTCAACACCAGGATAAGAAAGCGCAAGAGCTTCCATATCTTTCAAACGTTTGATATACGATTCCACAACTTCTCGACGAGCGCCCGGACGAGCACCTGAGATCGCATCACAAACCTGCACGATCGGAGAAATCATACTGTTCATTTCAATCTCATCGTGATGGGCACCGATTGCATTACATACTTCAGCGTTCTCTTTGAATTTCTCAGCGAGTTTCATTCCGAGAATTGCATGCGGTAATTCCGGTTCATCATCGGGAACTTTTCCGATATCATGTAAAAGTCCGGCACGTTTTGCAAGTTTAACATTCAATCCAAGTTCAGCAGCCATGATAGCACAAAGGTTTGCCACCTCACGTGAGTGCTGAAGTAAATTTTGTCCGTAAGACGAACGATATTTCATACGACCAACCATACGGATCAATTCTGGAGCAAGTCCATGGATCCCAAGATCGATAGTAGTACGTTTTCCAATTTCAACGATCTCATCTTCGAGTTGACGTTTCACTTTTGCAACTACCTCTTCGATACGTGCAGGGTGAATACGTCCATCGCTTACCAATTGATGTAAAGCAAGACGCGCCATTTCACGTCGAATAGGATCGAAACCGGAAAGGATAATTGTTTCAGGAGTATCGTCGACGATGATCTCAACTCCGGTTGCTGCTTCCAATGCGCGGATGTTACGACCTTCACGACCGATGATACGACCTTTTACTTCGTCGTTTTCGATATTGAAAATAGTCACAGCATTTTCAACCGCATGCTCAGTAGCCACACGCTGAATAGTCTGTATGATAATTTTTTTAGCTTCTTTATTGGCAGTCAACTTCGCTTCTTCCATGATGTCTTTAATGTAAGACATAGCATCTGTTTTAGCTTCCGCTTTAAGAGCTTCTACCAACTGGCTTTTCGCTTGATCAACAGAAAGTCCGCTGATCTTTTCCAACTGTTCAACCTGACGTTGATGTTGTTTTCCAAGTTCTTCTTTTTTCCCTTCAATGATATCTAATTGATTTTTCAAATTAGATTGAAGAGTTTCGTATTCTTTTTCTTTTTTCTGCGTTTGTTCGATCTTCTGAGCAAGAGCAGTTTCTTTTTGTTTGATTCGATTTTCAGCAGCGTTGATATTCTTATCTTTTTCTGAAATCACTTTTTCGTGCTCAGTTTTTAACTGTAAGAACTTCTCTTTTGCTTCAAGAATTTTATTTTTCTTGAGGACTTCAGCTTCTGATTCAGCCTCCTTGATAATGATCTTTGCTTTGTCACCTGCTAACTGTTCTTTCGCAAGAGCAGCTTTTTTCGCGAGTGATGTTGCAATAACATATCCGGCAATGAGAGCAATGACTACTCCGATGAGTAGATATAAAATGGAAATTGAGGGCATAATTTGGTTGTGGTATATTTGGGTTGTTGTATTTGTTGTTGGTTGTTTTTTTTCTTTTTGCTTTTTTCTTTTTTCTTTTTTCTTTTTGGTTATATGTTTTTAGTCTTTAGCCAAAAAACTAAAAGCAAAAACCTAAAAGCAAAAAGCAAAAAAAAACCCGTATTAATTCCGGGACTTGTTAAACCCCTAAGTCATGGGTGAAGCAGTCTGACTTTATCTGGTGCCTGCTGTCCTGCTTTCGCGGGAATCCTGCTTGCGCGGGAGTGCAGTCTGCCATAGAAGGCATTGAACGATTTGCTCCAATTGTATTGAAATGTTGAGTTTATAAGTGATCCGGAACTAATGCGGGATGCATTAGGTTATGATACAAAAGCAGCAACATAACGATTCAAAGAAACCGAATCGAATCAACTGCAAATGCACAAAACTATATTTTCAAAGAACGAGCCTTATTTAGAAGAATTTTCCTGGGAAAGATATTCATCGATCAACAGTGTTAAGAATTCAATTTGTTCAACTGATTCTTGTTCTGTATTTGATGATTTATCTTGTTTAGTAGCCCCCAATGCTTCGCTAGCAAACTGAAGTGCGCTCATGGCAAGAAGATCCTGCTTGTCTTTGACAGCGTAATTATCTTCAAAGTCTTTGATACGCTTATTAATATTTTCAGCGGCTTGCAATACCTTTTCTTGCTCTTCGTGAGTGATACGGAGCGGGTACGTGCGATTCGCAATGGAAACTTTTATAGACAGTAATTCTCCCATTTCGGGTGGATTCACTTATGGTTATCATCTATCATCGACATACTACGATCTATCTCGCCGATGATATCATTAATTTTTCTTTTCATATTACTAATGCTTTGTTTGGTAGAAGTGGATTCGATCTCTTTTAAATTTCGATATCCTTCTTCAAGACGTTGAACCTTTGCATGTTCGTCCGTCAACTCCGCCTTTAGTTTTTGGATCTCAGAAAGTAAGTGTGCGTTACTTTTCTTTGCTTCCTCATGCAAATGTATCAATTTTTGAATGCGTAATTCGAGCGCCGAAAAATTACTTTTCAAGTCTTTTTGCTCATTCATGATACACTTTTTTTGGTGGTGATTATTTGATGGTAATTTAATCTACCTGCAATTAACGAAAAATATT
>JANOBV010000144.1:0-26542 GCA_031411835.1 Bacteroidota bacterium
TTTGCACGAACATCTTCCAATGTAAAATCATAATGATCGGAACCATCATTACTAAAATGGATGTCGCTCTTGGTGAAATAATCTTTATTATATCCCCATGCAAAATAGAATCTTCCCTTCTGTTTATTCAAAAGCACTTCCGCTGGTCGAGCAATTGAAGAGAAATTAATCAGGATAAACGATAAGACAAGAAATGTAAGCTTATTCATAATTTTTGGCGAATCCGAATTTCAATTAGGGTGCGAATGTATACATAAATAAAAGATTTTTTTCAAAATTCTATTTTGCTCGCCTATCAAATAATACGATTTTGAATTTCGTTGAGCAAAAGTACCATCATTTATGCGGTAACGATTACCAATTTTAATTTGGTCATTTGATTATTTATTCGTTCAGTCCGCCGCGGCGGATGGCCTGCAAGAGGGGAAAAGCATGGGGTATATCCTTGCAGGAGGGCGAAAGCCTTCCTTTTTAGCACTAAAATTTATGATTTCAATTGAATAAAAACATGGGAGCGGATTTTAAAAAAAACTGCCCCCGGGGCCAAGCTATGCACAAGCCGGAAGGATTTCTTTTACTTCAACTCATTAAGAAAATTTCAAAATTAACTCCATATTATTTATAAGAATTCAAATTCCTGGTGAATATTAATATGAAACATTACTTATTTCTCAAATCTAAATGTAAGTGCTCCTTTCACTTCAATTAAAATTTATTATTCTTTAATAAACTTCGAAACAACAACTCTTCCAAAAGATGAAACTCTTAATAAATAGAGACCAGCTGTAAGTTCCTTAATATCAATTTTAAAATCAGAAATTTCTTTCTTCATTTTCACTCTGCCATCAATTGAATAAATCTGGACACTAAGATTATCAGCTCCAGGAAAATCAATTTGTAAATAATCGTTTGCAGGATTTGGAAAAATCGAAAATGTGGATTCATTTTCATCAATCGTATTCGCTAAACACGGTTGCATCACTCCACCCAAGCGATTAAAACTTCCTTTATAGGCTTGAAGAAATATATTCGCAATTGTATCATCATGAATGATCAATACATTCTCATCATTCTTCGTCTCTGCAGCTGTCGTCCAATTATGAGAACCTAATTCTACAGCAGGATCCGAATTTGGATCACAAGCATCAACGATCATATATTTACTATGAAAAATGTAATTCGGATCGGTATAGATCTTCAAATTATTACCCATCACCGGTGAAAGAATAGTCTGCGCATTAAAACCTAAACTATATTGATCCATAATTCCGGTTGTGACTACACCATGATTAATTTTATAAACAATCGTATCAGCAATGTCAGAGCGAGTAAAAGTATAAACGCCAAAATTGAAATCGTTATCAGCAGAGTTAATTAAATTGATCAAATGAGAATTAGTATTATCTGATGGACTGAAATAACATTCAACTGATTTACCATCGATCTGAAAAAAGTGGGGCGTATTATTTGTTTTGAACGGACCAAATCTTGAAACTGTTGTATCAGGTGTGATACTTGAACTTCCCCACATTTCATTGAACTCCGTTAAGTATGCTTGAGCTAACGGTTGATCTTGAATGATAACTAAATTATTTTCATCGTCATTTATCTGCTCATTATTCCAATTTGCTGAACCTGTCCACAAAATCGCATCACTTGGATCAGCAGAATTTGCGTCTATGATCACAAATTTATTATGCATGATGGCATACAATGCGGAAGTAGGAGAAGCGAGTGTCGGAATCGAACTGTTTAGCAATGTTAGTCCGGAATTACCAACTCCACCGCAATAGATCCACCGAATTGAAATGCCGGATGCTTTTGCCTGGTTTACGGCATTTGCAATGTTGGAAATCTGATTTGACTGATCGTAACTGAAAACTGCAATGTCAATTGAATACTTTGCTCTTTGAATATAAGCAATCAATGTATCGTCATAAGATCGATCCAAGAAAACAGCATTTACCCCGCTGGAAATTGAATTGTCCACAGGTTGAGTGGAATATATTTTGATCTTATTCTGCGCAAAAACACAAATTGGCAAGAAAAAAAGCAGGAAAATTATCTTCTTCATTTGGCCACAAAGGAAAGAAATTTAACGACACATTTCAGCTTTCTATACAGCAAATACTAAACATCTTTTAAGGCAGAAGAATTCATATTTGGATATTATAATTTCTTTCTTACATTCACATCAGTTAATTTTATCACAATAAAAAAATCATTAAAACTCATACACTCACATGAAAAAATTAAACTACATGATTGCAATAGTACTCGTATTTTACTCTTGTAATCCTGACGAAACAAGTGTTGTACCGCAAGATTCAACTGCCCAGGTCATCGTTCAAAAGTCTATATTAACTGACGAACCAAAAGGCGAACCTTACACACAAAAGGAAATCGACAAGATCATGTATGACAAAGTTCAATCGACAGGCGATTTTAGCTGGGAAAATTCAGACTTGAAAGTGCTTACCAGTGCTGCGAAGATCACACAACTTGTAGCTATCGGTTATCAGCCGGCACGAATGAAAAATGTTCGCAACGAATTGTATCATACCAATATTAAATCGGCACAATGGAAATCTGTGCATGATGCAATAATAGAGTTAGTAGTTTCTGAAATCAATAGAATAGAAAAAACAAATATTAAAGCGGAAGAAATTATTTCTGAAGATGATAATACTTTACCAATCATTATTTTCAAAATTTCCGACAAATCTATTCTTACTAAATTATTCAATCTTGAGAATGTACGTTACATTGAACCGTATGGATACTGGCCTTCGACTTATATTACAAGTCGTGTCGCTTCCTCTTCCGGTTGCTCGGGTTCATCGTATGCACTCAATGCGGCTGATTATACTTCTATTACTCCCGGTTGCAAACTATCATGGAACTTTACTAGCGTTAATGTTCCCAATGCTTGGACAATCGCACAAGGACAAGGCATCACGGTTGGAGTTATCGATGCGGGAATTAGTTCTAGTCAAACGATGCTTGGTAGCAATTTCAATAATGGCGAATCAAATGTTGGTCGAACGATCACGACTGATTATACATACGGCTCAACTGCATACACTGGTTGCGCACACGGAACAAGTATGAGTGGAATTGTTGCAGGGCCAAGAAATAATTTAGGCGGACCAACAGGTGTAGCATATAAATCGAACTTACATTTCATTCGCGCATGCGCTGATGTCGTACTCGACGAATCTGCTGAATTAACAGGAGTGCGAAATGCACTTGTAAGAATGGGTGATATTGCTGCTTTAAAAATAATTAGCATGTCGGTTGGAACACCTTTTAGTAGCAGCGCACTTCTTGATGGAGTTTCGTATGCTTCAGGAAAAGGTAAATTGCTTTTTGCAGCAGCGGGTACTTCTTTCGGTTGGACTTCTTGGTGGGGAGTAATTTATCCGGCGTATTATTCACAATGTGTTGCTGTTACCGGAGTAAAAGAAAACGGAAATACATGTAGCGATTGTCATGACGGTAGTCAGGTCGACTTAACTATTCCTATGGCTAGAAGTACAAATTCATCACGAACAACTCTCTCTCTTCCAATAAGTGGTTACAACCCAACTTATGTTGGTGGTTCTTCTTGCGCTACCGCACTAACTGCCGGAGTTGCTGCTCTTGTGTGGTCTGTGAATCCAAGTTTAACAAGTACACAAGTTTATAGTTGCATGAAAGGAACGGCACAATATTACCCTGTGCTAACTGGTAATCATGGCTTCGGAAATGTAAATGCTTATGCTGCGGTGATGATGGCGACGGGGCTTTAAAATCTCAGTGCAAAGTCTCAGTTCTAAATAACTAGGTCAAAGGTCAGAGGTCAAAGGTCAATCGTTAAATAAGTAAGTACGATTGACCTTTGACCTCTGACCTTTGACCTAATATTTTGCTGAAAATTTTGTCTGGCTAATAGTCAATCATCTCCGTCCCACCCGACTCCTGCGAATTCGATTTCGAACCTTTCTTCTTTGAGAACATTGGTTCTGCCTTCCCAAATTTATAAGTAAAGTTCAACATTCCTACTCTGGATTCTCTACTTCGTGAACCTTCCGTATAGTAGTATTCTCCATAGTTTATAAATTCAAATTTTCTCATATTGAAAATATCTGTCACATTTAAACTGATCGACCCTTTTCCATTCCAAATGTCTTGCTTTAATCCTGCATCAATTCCACTCATTCCTTTTATCTGTCCATTCACAGTTGTCATTGGAGCAGTGTAATTTCCTGTTACTTGTACAGAAGTATTCTTTGCAACTCGTAAACTGGCATTAAATCGTGACGACCATTGTGTTGAATTAGTCTGGTACTCGGATTGAATATTTGAACCGTTGATCTTACTCTGATAAATATTAAAACTTCCCATTATTGAACCAATTTTATTAACAGAATACCTTACGATTAATTCACCACCCGCATTTTCAGACGAAGCAAAATTGGTTGTAGTCATCACACCTATTCCTGTTACAGGATCAACTGTACGAAAACGACTGATCATATCATCTGTTTTACGATAGAAAATTGAAGCAGTGAAATTCCAATCACTAACATTGATACTATTTGATAATTCAAGAGCATTTGTAAATTCGGGAAGCAGATATGGATTTCCTTTTCGAATATTCAAAGAATCAGAATAATCAACGAATGGATTCAATGAGCGAGAATCAGGTCGGTTTACACGACGACTATAACTTAATTGTAGATCACTTTTTAATGACAGCGGATATTTGAAAAATGCACTTGGAAAAAATGAAATGTAATCGTTCATATATGTTTTGTTAATTGTCTGCGACTCGATCGAAGAAAATGTTTGTTCTGCGCGCAAGCCAAAATTAAAATCAAGCTTTTTGTATTTGCTTGTGTACATAGCATAACCTGCTGCAACTTCTTCTTTATAGATGAAATGATCGGAATTAAGTTGGTTCAACTCATAAATTCCGGTTGTGAAATTCAAGTTGGAATAATCTAATTTATTATCTAAATGTCTAGTTGTACTTTTTAATCCGGCTTCAAGTTTACTTGTCTTATTAATTGGTTGAACTAAATCAGTCTGAGCAATAATATTCTGATACAAGTTGTCACCCGAATTGATCTGATAAGGAAGATTCAGAGCAGAATATACACTGCTTTGATAAGCATTATCCGATTTACGATTATTTGAAGAGTAAGAAGCTGTAGCTGTTAATTCTCTCGATGTAGAATCCCACGTCCGCTTATAATCTGCACTAAGATCATATCCGAAATTTTCATTCTCCTCAGATACATCTCTGAAAAATGAATTGAATGTGACATCTTCCGGTGTATAAAAGCGATATCTAATTTGTTCGGGATGATCATCGTTTCGAAATGTTAAAGAACCATTCACTCCAATTGTGTTATACTTATTGACAAAAAAATCGGCACCCAATTTACCTGAGTGAAAATTTGAATTGCTTCGTGAATGTGAATTGGAGCTATAGAAATATTCGCTTTGTCCGGGGAAAAAATTTCTTTGAACACTCGTTCCATTATTACTGCGGCCTTCATGACGAAAATTATAATTCCCATATAAATTCATTCTTGGCGAGCGATCATTGCCTCCTATTCCGAAATTATATTTATCATTTGTACCAACACCGAAAGAAATATTTCCATTCATACCTTTCATTTTCTCTTTTTTGGTTTTGATATTGATAATCCCTGCCATTCCATCTGCATCGAATTTTGCAGATGGATTTGTGATGATCTCAATCTGCTCGACAGCCCCTGCAGGGAGCTGGGAAAGAATCGCTTTACGATCACCACCTAGTAAGCCGGAAGGTTTTCCATCAATTAGGACGGTTACATTTGCACTTCCTCTCAAAGCGACATTACCATCTATATCAACGCTGACTGAAGGAATTGTTTGAAGCACATCTGTAACAGTTCCTCCGGTATTCACAATATTCTTATCCATATTGTAGATCTTTCTATCAATAGAATTCACATAGTCTGCCTTTTCGCCGGTGATAGTCACATCTTTCAACTTCGTGACAGACGAAGGCATTTTAATGACGCCGGCATCCACTTCAGTATTTTGCATGGTGAGTAAAATCGGTTTTGAAAATGTATTCACATAACCAATAAAAGATGCCTTGATAATAATGTTTCCTAATGGTAATTCTTCTACTAAAAAGTTTCCCTTTTCATTTGTTTGAACGCCACCCACTAACGATGAATCGCGGGCAGATAAAAATGCAACTGAAGCAAAACTCACTGCTTCATTTGTCTGTGAATCTCGCAGACTGCCAAATATTTTTCCAATTTTAGGTGAATTTCGTCTAAGTGAATCTGGTCTTGAGCCTCTTGAACCATCTCTTTGCTGACCAAAAAGAAGTGATGGAACCAATAGTAAAAAGGCAATTCTAAGCGTTATTTTCATATTAATTATTGAGGTCCAAAGATATCAGTTATTAATAAGAAATATGATAGATTGAGGTAAGAATGGTTTATCCATATCCTTATATTTACGAAATATTAACATCTATGATTCCTCTTGCTGAACGTATGCGACCAACAACATTAGACCATTATATTGGTCAATTGCACTTGGTTGGGAACGATGCAATTTTGCGTAAAACACTGGCTAGGAATGTGATTCCTTCTATCATCTTCTGGGGTCCGCCGGGAGTTGGCAAAACCACATTGGCCGGAATTATAGCAAAAGAAATTCGAAGACCTTTTTATATATTATCTGCTGTTAGCTCCGGCGTTAAAGATGTCAGAGAAGTAATTGAAAAAGCACAACGATATCAATATGAATTGAAAGAAGTGGAAGGAAGTCCGATATTATTCATTGACGAAATCCATCGATTCAGCAAGTCGCAACAAGATTCACTTTTGAATGCTGTTGAAAAAGGAATAGTAACTCTCATTGGTGCAACAACAGAGAATCCTTCCTTCGAAGTGATCTCCCCACTCCTTTCGCGTTGTCAGGTTTATGTACTTAAAGAACTTTCGAAGAATGAATTAATTTCTATCGTTGAGCAAGCTATTCGTGAAGATGTTGTCTTGAAAAAACGAATTATTAAACTTACAGAAAGTGAAGCGTTACTTCGACTTTCCGGCGGTGATGCAAGAAAATTACTCAACTTACTAGAACTAGTTGTTAATTCATTTTTGCCTGATGCTGAAATAGAAATTACAAATGCAAAAGTTCAAGAAATTGTTCAAGAGAAAGTTGCATTGTACGATAAAGGTGGTGAACAACATTATGATATTATCAGTGCATTCATTAAATCAATGCGTGGTTCTGATCCAAATGCAGCAGTATATTGGTTGGCAAGAATGATCCGCGGCGGCGAAGATCCGAAATTCATTGCTCGACGAATGGTCATCTTCGCTTCTGAAGATATTGGCAATGCAAATCCAACTGCATTAGTCATGGCAAACACTTGTTTTGATGCTGTCAGTAAAATTGGCTATCCTGAATGTAGAATTATTCTCTCGCAAGTGGTGATCTATCTCGCTACATCGCCAAAGAGTAATTCCGGTTATTTGGCAATTGACGATGCTATTGCATTTGTAAATGAAAAAGGAGACTTACCTGTTCCATTAAATATTCGAAATGCCCCGACAAAATTGATGAAAGAACTTGGCTATGGTGATGGATATAACTATGATCATGCAAATGAAAATAATTTCGCCGGTCAAGAGTTGCTTCCCGATGAAATGAGCGGAACGAAATTCTACGAACCCGGCAATAATGCCAGAGAAGTAGAGATTCGAAATTTTTTGAAAGGGCTTTGGGGGGAGAAGTATGGGTATTGACTTGGGGTGACCTGAAATTGCATTTTAGGTCAAAGGTTAGCTGTGCACATCTGACCTTTGACCCTTGACCTTTGACCAAAAAAAATTAACAATCCCCGATCAATATCAAAGTACCAAATCCGATAAAGTATCAAAATAAAATCGCCATATTTACACCAATGAAACGCCTCTTATTTCTTTTGCTTCTTTTAACAGCAATCATTATTTCTTGTAAGAAAGAAAATGATAATGTGCAATGGGATATTAATGTTCTTGGACCATTGGCACATGGTACAATGAGTATTGAAAACCTTATTGGCGATTCATCACTGAATGTGAATGGAAATGGCGCTGTAAGTTTGATGATAGACACATCTTTTGCGAATTTTAAATTAGATTCTATCTATCAAATTCCGGATACGACTTTAATTACTTATCAAATATGGCCACCTTTTCCGCAGGTGATAGATTCGGGACAAACATTTATTTCCAGTAATAATAATGTCACCCTTGGAGTAACCGGTGTTCAGCTTAAATATGCTTTGCTGAAAGCAGGATCGATTAAAATTGAAATAAAAAATACACTTCAATCAAAAATTCTTTATAGCTACACTATTCCTAAAGCATTGAAGAATGGAATTCCTTTCACAGTAAATTTCTCTGTTGATTCTGCGTCGACTACAAGTCCACAGTTCTTTTCGCAATCTTATGATTTCTCCGGATATGCTATTGACCTGACAGGTTCGACAGGCGGATCTTTCAACACACTTGCCTATAACGTTGTTGCTAAAGCGGACACAGATGGTGTTTCTTTTAATCTGTTCGGTAGCGATACACTACTCAATTTAAAAACATCGCTCCTAGACATCGCACCTAATTATGTTCGTGGCTATTTGGGACAGAGCGATCTTTCTGATAATAAAAGTATCAGCTTCGGATTTGGAAATTTGATCTCTGATGGAACTATTTTACTTGACAGTGTTGAAATGAAATTTGACGTGACGAATTATATTGGCGCAGACATTCAAGCATATTTTAATTCGATTACTTCTGTCAATAACAGAACCGGACAAATAATTCCTCTAAGCAATTCAACATTGATCCAAAATTATTTGAACATCAATAGAGCTACCGAAAGTACTCCTGCGAGTTTTAATGTTCAGCCGTATGTGTTTTCAACTACGTTGAATAATTCGAACAGTAATATCAAACAAATCATGGAAAGTTTACCTGATAGTTTGATCTACGATATGGCACTTCAATTAAATCCGCTGGGAAATATTTCCGGAAGCAATGATTTTATTTATAGCGATAAAATAGTCGACACAAGAATTCAAGTTAACATGCCATTGTCTTTTGCTGCAAATCAACTTACATTATCGGATACAATTGATTTCGCAATTGAAGATGCTTCCGATTTGGATCCGATTGGACCGGCCACTATCACCCTTTATGCTACAAATGGGTTTCCATTTGCTTTGAATATGCAATTGCTACTGCTTGATGTGAATAATACTGTAATTGACTCATTACTTGTACCCGGTTTAATTGCAGCCGGACAATTAGATGTAAACAATTTAGTCTCTGCTTCTACCCTTACAAAAATTCCAATTCCGATCAATGAAAATAGAAAACAAAATCTCACTCTAACAAAGAAAATAAAAATTAGAGCAGCTCTCACTACACCTGCATATCCGCAACTTTATCAGTTATTCAATTCCTATCATCTCGACATAAAACTGATCGGCGATGGTGAATATCATATTCGATAACCTGTGAAAAGAATAGTATTCTCACTTCTATCTATATTTATTTTTCAGTATGCACTAGCCGGCAAATATGACGGCGACTCCACTGTTTCAAATTCAATTTCAATAAACACTGAATATAATCTAGGATCAAATGCGATGACAATCGATTTGATCACTACTTATTTTCAGAACGGATTCATAGATGAAAAAATGAAAGATGTAGTTTCGAACAAGCTTACATCATCGAACCACTTTGGAGCAGAATTCAGATATGAATTGAATTATAGAAGAAAACCTGACTCTTTATTTGGATTAAAGAATTCATTTTACCAAATTGGGTTAAGAGATGTTTATCATTTTGACGGAAAATTTAGTCCCGATGTATTTGAATTATTTTTTCGAGGAAATAAAAATTACGCCGGCAAGAAAGCTGATTTAAGTGATTTCGAATTCAAGTTATTATTCTATCAGCAAATGTATTTAATGTTCGGACATTCATTTAAAACAGGAGAAAGGACATTTGGTTATACAGTTGGGTTAAACTTTAACAAGGGACAACAATTTTCGCTTATTAAAGCAAGGAAAGCGTCAATGTATACTAGTGAAACCGGAGAATATCTCGATCTTAATGCGGAAATGGAAATTCGCTCCAATGATTCTTTGAAGGATGACAAATTAGCTTTTAATGGAATGGGCGGTTCGATTGATTTCTCGTTTAAGTTTACTGATAAAAAGAAACGAGATCTAGAATTATCAGTGCAGAATTTTGGAATTATTGCATGGAACAATAAATCAAATTATATTTCAGCAGATACATCTTATCGATTTGAAGGAGTAGATATTTCAGAGTTATTTGACTTCAAAGATTCTGTTACGAATACAATCTCTATCGATTCATCGTTGACAGAACCTTATTTGACCCATCGTTCGAAAGAAAGTTATACAACCATGCTACCTGCTCTTGTAAAACTTTCTTATTCTATTCCTCTAGCAAAAAACAAAGTTGTAATAGAAACCGGAATTGGTTATTTACTGTTTGCAAACAGCAAACCCATGGCTTGGCAGAATTACCAATACAATTTCAACAGATCGAATTCGATAGGTTTGTCAGTCCGATATGGAGGCTATTCTGGGCTTGGTGTCGGAATGAATTACGAATTGAAATTTTCAGGTTGGAAATTGCAGCTTCGTAGTGATCAAATTACAGGATTTATCCTGAAAGATGAGACAGCAAGTGGTGCTTCTGTATCTTTGACGCGGTACTTTTAATAATGAAGAAAATGAAATGAAGTGAAGTGTAGTGAAGTGAAATGAAGTGAAATGAAATGAAATGAAATGAAATGAAATTAGGATCAAGAAATCGGAAGTTAATTAAACATTCACAAATGACCTTTTACCCCAATAAAAAATGCTAAAAGACATCCCATACATAAAACACACCGACTCCGGAAACTTCTTCCTCCTTGCTGGTCCATGCGTAGTTGAAAGTGAAGAAATGACAATGGGAATTGCCAAACGCGTTCAGGAAATAACTGATCGTTTGAAGATTCCATTTATTTTCAAAGCAAGTTATCGCAAAGCTAATAGAAGTCGCATCGATTCATTTACCGGTATTGGCGATGAGAATGCATTGAAAATTCTTGCAAAAGTTCGCGAGACATTTAAGGTTCCGATCGTAACTGACATCCACGAAAGCGACGATGCAAAAATTGCTGCAGAGTATGTAGACGTATTACAAATTCCGGCATTTCTTTGTCGCCAGACAGAACTTTTATTAGCAGCAGCAGCGACAGGCAAATTTGTGAATATAAAAAAAGGCCAATTCCTTTCAGGTGATTCAATGAAATTTGCAGTAGACAAAGTTCGCAATGCCGGTAATGCCAATGTTATGCTAACAGAAAGAGGAAGTATGTTTGGCTATCAAGATCTGATCGTCGATTATCGCCAGGTAGTTGATATGAAAAAGAACAACGTTCCCGTCATTCTCGATATCACACATTCATTGCAACAACCAAATCAATCTACAGGAGTAACCGGAGGACAACCAAACTTGATCGAACTCATTGCCAAAGCAGGAATTGCAGTAGGCTTCGACGGCTTGTTTGTAGAGACGCATCCAGATCCTAAGAATGCATTGTCGGATGGCGCGAATATGTTGCATTTGGATCTATTGGAAGGCATGCTGGAAAGATTAGTGAAAGTTCGAAAAGCAATATAAATTCAGATTACAAAATTAAATTTTAGGGCAATTACTGAGTGCATATAAACGAATTTAAGTACAAGACAATCAATTCCGCTTTTCCCGTATCAATAATATAATTATATTGCTATTTATTAATTATTTTAAAAGCTAGCACCCTAACAGCTATGAAATAAATTATACTACCTTCTACTCTATCCCCATCTGAAAAAGAATAAGAAATTAATTTACACCTAAAAAGTCTTTTATGAAAAAATTATTACTTGCCATTATTTGTACTCTGATCAAAATCCATCTTTTTGCTCAAGCAAATTCTAACAATTGGTATTTTGGTGCAAATGCAGGAATAACTTTTAATACAATTCCTCCAAGCTTTCTCTCCGGTGGTCAAGTGAATACTGTAGAAGGATGTGCAACTATTTCAGATAATAATGGAAACCTTTTATTCTATACTGATGGAGTTACCGTTTGGGATAGAACACATGCAATTATGCAAAATGGAACCGGTTTATTTGGAAATCAATCTTCATCTCAATCAGCTGTAATTGTCAAGGCACCTCTGAATACAACAATGTATTATATTATTACCGCACCTGAACTAAGTAGCACTTATCCGTTGGCTTTTTCTATAGTTGACATGACCATAAATAGTGGATTTGGAGCTTTAACTTCACTGAACAATCCACTTCTTATGAACTCTACAGAGAAAGTTACTGTTACTTATCATTCAAACGGAACAGACCTATGGATAATTGGGCATGATAATCAGAATACTTTTTATGCATATCTCTGTTCGCCATCAGGGATCAATACTACGCCGGTAACTTCTATTGCCGGAGAACCAATAACTAATTCTATTCAAAAAATAGGTTATATAAAACCTTCATCTTGCGGCAATCAACTTTCAATGACCTATTATGGTAATACGAGTGATACAACATTACTACAATTATTCGATTTTGACAGGACAACAGGAGTGGTTTCAAATGGAATCACTTTAGGTCGTTGGACTAATGTCTCAAATGGTGCTTATGGTGTAGAGTTTTCACCTGACAATTCTAAGTTATATACTGCTTTCTTTTCTCCGGCAATGGTTTTTCAATTTGATCTCTTAGCAGGATCACCATCAGCAATAATAGCATCGATAGACACTATTGGTGTTTCGCCTAATACATATAGTGGTGCTTTACAAGCTGGACCGGATGGAAAAATCTACATGTCAAAATATATGAACACTTACCTTGCTTGCATCGTTGATCCAAATCAACCGGGAAATCTGTGTAACTATCAGGAAAATTATATTTCACTCAATGGCCAATACGCAACGGCAGGATTACCTTATTACCTTGCAAAAACAAATTGCGAAATGTATACAGGTGAGATGACGTTTGAAAATGATCAATCGATATTGGTATATCCAAATCCTTTCAATTCTAATTTTACGATTTCAATTGAGAGACAAAATTTAAAAAATCTTTCAATCGAAGTTAATGATGTTTTAGGTCGAAATGTTTTTGCTCTTAAAGAAAATGATATAGGAAATAATTATGAACGAACATTTGATTTAAATTCACTTCCAAATCAAATTTATTTCATAAATTTAAAAATCGATCGTGAATTGATAGTAAAAATGTTAATTAAAGAATAATAATTAAATTCATGTTTTTATCGCAATCATTTTGAATTCCAATAAAACTTTCTTAATCTTGATTTATTAAAGTCCTAAATACAAATATGATCCATGATCGTAGTTGTAACAATTTTAATTATTTGTAATGGCAAACGAAATAATAAGTGAAAATCAAAACCTTTAGTCGCCACTACGCATAGCCGCAAAACGTTATACGAAAGTCATTTTAACATGATAGATGCAATAATACTTGCTCTTATAAATATTTTCTCTAAATTAGACTGGGGCCTAGCTAAGTACTCTAACTTTTTTTTAGTAGTTAAAGGCGGTCCCGAATCGAGTGCAATTACATTTTTTTCATTTTTATCATCATTGATTTTATCTGTTCCTTTGATTATATTTCATGGAAAAGGGTTGATTTTATTAACCATAATTGGTTATCTATTTATAAGTTATTACATAGATAAAAGATATCTTGGAAAATATAAAACGCTTTCTCAAAAGGTAAATCAATCTATTTACAAGAGCTTTTTGATAAGGAGGCTATTGATAATCGCATTTATTTTAACTCCAGTATTTGAAGTACTGATTCTTCGCAAAATCGCCATCGCATGACACCGCCTTGCTGCCTGTCAAAGAAAGTGCTATCTTCGATTCAAAAGAACGTCTTACCTGGCAGCCTGCCTAAACGTTTTTACGCAAAAGCATAAGAAACAACCACTTAGCATTCCTTTTTAGCATTAAAATTACTCCAATGGAAAACGAACAAGATAAACCTAAAATTCTTAAACCTAGGTATATACCAACTGCTGAATTTTATAGCCAAATTATTGACAGTTTACAAGATTATTCCATTTTTACAATAGATAATGATTTCATTATAAATAGTTGGAGTTCTGGCTCGACAAAAATATTTGGTTACGAAACAGACGAAGCAATTGGACAACAATTTGATCTAATATTTACAGAAGAAGACATTAAAAATGGTATTCCGAAAAAGGAAATCGATACAGCTTTAAAAGAAGGCAGAGCAACAGATAATAGATGGCACGTTGCTAAAGACAAGAGCCAGTTTTATGCTTATGGCTTGGTTTTTCCACTCACTGGTTTAGATGGAGAGATGTTGGGTTATGTAAAAATTTTGCGGGACTTAACAGAAAGGAAACAATCAGAAGATGCTATAAAAAATTATGTCAAAGAATTAGAAGACCTAAATACACATAAAGAGAGTGTTCTTGCCATACTTTCACACGACTTAAGAAGTCCTCTTTCATCTATTATTGGAACAGCAAAATATTTGAAAGAAAATTTTCATAAAATGAAACCTGATAATGTCCAGGAAATGCTCGACTTACTTTACAAATCATCTACTGATGAACTAGAGATGTTAGACTATTTAGTAGAATGGGCGAGAATAAAATATGCATCTGAAGTATTTTCTCCAACAAAAATAAAACTAACCGAATATATTGATAAAGTATTTGAAACCTTAAACGAGACCGCTTCAATAAACGCGATAAATCTTCATCACGAAATTGAAGAGAATACTACTGTATTTGCAGACAGTAAAATGTTAATTTCAATTATTCAAAATATCGTTTCAAACGCCATAAAACATACTGGGAAAGGAGGAACAATTACGCTCTCAGCTAAAAGTAAAGATGACAAAATTATAGTTCAGGTAAAGGATACAGGAATTGGAATGTCGAAAGAAATAATGGCAAAACTTTTTACACCACAAATGAAAACGCTTTCAGAAACAAGAAAAAAAGGTAAGGGTGCCGGAATTGGATTATTATTGGTAAAAGGATTTTTAGAAAAAAATGGTGGCGAAATATGGGTAGAAAGTATTGAAGGCGAAGGTTCATCTTTTTATTTTACATTACCTACTGAGAAACCAATCCATAAAATAGGTAGTTCAGACGAAATTATGTTTGACGAAAGCGCATAAGACAAAGACTGATATACCATATTGAAACAGAACGAGACATAAAACTCGTTAAAATATTCATTCATCTACAATGGTTTATTTGTCATTAGGAGAAAATCAAATTCAAGAAGTTTCAAATTTTTCTGAATTAACTAGAACACAATTTAATGGCGTTAACAATGCAATTTGTTGGCATCGAAAACTCACTGGCGATTTTTTTGAGCTAATCAATAAAATTAAGTTAGATGGAAATATAACTATAATTGAAGATAAGGAACTTGCCCAATTACATTTGAGTGATAAAGGACAACTTGCCCGTGAAATTATTTTGAATGACATGATGCTATTAAAAGCTCATGGCGCATCCCCTACTTTGAATGTCATAAAATACTATGAAAGAGACGATGAGTATCCATTCTTTCCAACAGATGTATATTCTTTTCACGTAGATCGCTCCCCTATTCCAACCGACACTTTTTTATGTACCTACATTGGCGAGCCAAGTGAGATCTTACCAAATTCGCAAGCCGAACAAAAAATACTTGTTCCCGAAATACGTGATGAACTCAAAAAACTTTATAATGGAATCGATCAAGAATTTGAAACATTTTTGACCGAGCATTTTTTTGATTTGCACTATAGACCAACTGCTAATGCTCAACCAATAAGTTTAGGAATTGGTAACATGTGGAAATTGGCTGTTGACCATCCTCATAGCAAAGTTCTTCCATGTATCCACCGTGCTCCAAATGAAAAGGCAGGCGAGAAACGATTGTTGATGATTTGTTAAATAAATATAATGGAATTAACGTTCATTAATCAAAGAAATAATTGGGCCATGACAAAATTAATTGAGATGAAAAACTTATTTTTCTTTCTTCTTATCACAAACTGCACTATCTCCTATTCTCAAAACTCCGAGCAGACAATAAAAGGCAAAGCTACTATAAACGTAATTGTGATAAGTAATTTAAATGTTCCTATAGAAAACCAAGAGGTCAGTTTTGTTTCTGTAAAAAACAAAAAGATATTTTCGGGCATTAGTAGAAAAGACGGAAAGATTCAACTATTTATTCCAATTGGAGATAAATACAAAGTGCAATACCAATCTGTAACATCGAAAAAAGAGTATACAGAAATGGAAATTCCTAATGAAGATGGCGTTGTTGCAGATTGTCAATTGACCATTACTCCCGGCACTTCTTTTACATTGGACAATGTTTTCTTCGATTCAGGTAAAGCTACGTTAAAACCGGAATCATTTTCGGAATTGGATGAATTGCTAACCTATTTGACGCAGAAAATAAATACTGTAATTGAAATTTCAGGACATACGGATAACGTCGGAAGTAAAGAATCGAATCAGAAACTTTCTCAGGATAGATCTAATGAAGTTAAAAACTATTTAGTCAGAAAAGGTATAAGTGAAAGTCGTTTAATCGCTAAAGGTTATGGAGATTCTAAACCTATTGCTGACAATACTACTGAAGCAGGGAAAAAGCAAAATAGAAGAACTGAGGTTAAAATTTTAAAAGAATAGATATTAAATCAAACACCTCAAAACAAGATGTGTAAAATTCCTTTTCTTCTACAATCTAGACAAATCAACTATTTTAATATAACTACATTTAGAAAAATTTCTTACAGATCTAAAATTTATTTATATCTTCGGTTCTATTGTTCATCATGCAAGGAAACTCATCATTTAAAGACTCTTTAAAATAAACCCCAATAACAATATGAAAAAACATCTACAACTAAAAAATGTACTTATACCATTGCTATTTTCAATTTTCTTTGCTCCTATCTTTTCATCAGCACAAAAGATTGCATGTGGTGGCCAACATACTCTTTCGATTTGTGGTGATAGTACTGCCAATGCTTGGGGTGGAAATGCATATGGTCAACTTAGCAATATAGTAAGTATTAGCAATCAGCCGGTACTTGTGAATTTATTAAGCCATATCATTGCTGTTGGTGGTGGTGTAAATCACTCTATCGCACTGAAAGATGATGGTACAGTATGGGGTTGGGGCTACAATGTTTATGGCGAACTTGGCAACGGAACAATTAACAGTACTGATACTCCCACACAAACTGTGGGCCTAAACAATATTACTGCAATTAGTTCTGCGTATCATTCTCTGGCTTTGAAAAGTGATAGCACTGTATGGGCATGGGGCTATAATGATTACGGCGAACTGGGTAATGGAGTTTCAGGAGGTTTTAGTGATGTCCCTGTTGCTGTACTTGGACTTACCGGGGTAACACATATTGCATGTGGGTATTATCATTCTCTAGCGATTATGCGTGACAGTACCGTTTGGGCTTGGGGAGGTCCAGCTGGTAATGGCACCAATATGACTACTAATACTCCTATGCTTATCAATGGTCTTTCAGAAGTAATTGAAATTGCAGCCGGCAACGGATTTTCATTGGCATTAAAACGTGACAGCACCGTTTGGGCATTTGGCGGAAATAACGAAGGTGAATTAGGTAATGGAAGTACAAATATTAGTTACACACCGGTACAAGTAAGTGGCCTAACAGGTATTGTAGCGATTGCTGCAGGAGTATATCATGGGCTCGCACTTAAAAGCGATGGAAGTGTATGGACTTGGGGATTCAATCTATATGGTCAACTTGGCGAAGGTAGCAACTCTGATAGTCATGTGCCTGTAAACGTTGCAGGACTTAGTGACATTGTTGCAATTGCCGGAGGATATGGACATTCTGTAGCATTGAAAAATGATAGTACAGGCTGGGCATGGGGCTTAAACACTACAGGTCAACTTGGAGATGGAACTTATGCTGATAGTAATGTGCCTATGCAAGTAACAAGTTTATGCCAATTAGGAATTGGAGTTGATGAAATTGCAGATCGACTTTCTATTTCAATATTTCCTTGCCCATTTGCAAACGATTTTACAATAATCGGAACCAAAGAAAAAGGCGAAGCAATAATTTTTGATATGATAGGTAATGAAGTTGCAAGACAAAAAACTGTTAGCGGTGAATCCAAGATTAACCTGTCATCTTTAGCTGATGGAATGTATTTACTCAAATACAATTATGAAAGTAAAACCACGACATCTAAACTCATGAAATACTAATTATTGGTAATTTATAAGGCTATAAATTTATTTCAGCAATCTCATTATAAAGTTTTTTAATCACTGCTACATTTGCAGGTTTTACGATATACCTTTTGATATATCTATTTGCCTTTGCCATTTCTATATCTCGATCATCAATAGAAGAAGATGTAATGTAAACAGAAAATTGTTCTTTTACTTTCTCATCTAGTTTATCAAACTTCTCAAGAAATTCCCAGCCGGACATAGTTGGCATGTTTATGTCTAGAAAAAGCACGGTAGGAATAATAGCCTCATTATTTTTATAACTTTCAATATACTCAAAACCTTGTTCAGGTTTAATAAAATCAATTACATAAATTCCATAAATCACCGATGACTAAATTTATAGGAAAGTTGCAACCCGATCGCCGAAGCCTTTTCTTGATACAATACAACTATCTCAATAAAAACTTGTTGTATTTATGTGAATAATATAACTATTTGAAATAATTATGTAATTTACACAAGAAAGCATTAATTAAATTTGTTTCTCTGTGCAAAACAATATCCGAAATACTATCAAGCTTCTGCGGTTACCATTTTCAATATTTTTACTTCCGATTTCACTTTTTTCATTTTACTACATTCATCCTGAGTTCGATTTCAAGTTCATTTTACTATTAATTATTTGGCATTTCCTCGTCTTCCCTGCTAGTAATGCCTATAATAGTTATCATGATCGCGATGAAGGCCCTATTGGAGCACTAAAAACACCGCCTAAACCTACAGAACAGCTACTTAAAATTGCAAACGTTATGGACGGCTTAGCAGTAGTACTTTCAATGCTGATTAATCTGAGCTTTACACTATTTGTTATATCCTTTATATCGGTTTCTAGAATGTATAGCAATAGACAAATTCGATTGAAGAAATATCCTATATCCTCTTTTCTAATAGTTTGCCTTTGTCAAGGTACAGGAGTTTTCTGTGCCAACATTATTGGTTTATCAGAACCATTGCTATTTGAAAATTCATCAGTGCTATATTCAGCAATTTCATGCTTCTTCTTTATTGGAACAATTTATCCTCTTACACAAATATACCAACACGAATCGGATACAAAGGATGGAGTAAGAACCATCAGTATTTTACTCGGGAAAAAAGGAACATTTACTTTCTCCGGAATAATGTTTTTTCTAGCGACACTATTCATTTACTTATCCTTTCAAAAAGATCAAATTTCCAATTTTTATCTTTTTGTCTTGATCATGCTTCCTGCTACCATTTATTTTATCATTTGGGCAATCCGTTCCTTTAAGAATTCAGTACATATTAACTTTAAGAACACGATGATCATGCTAATACTTTCTTCCTTACTAAATAATTTATATTTCATAATTCTACTAATAAAATAACTATGCCGGCGATACTTGATATTTCAACTGCAGTTCCTAAATATTCTATTTCGAAAATAGATTTATTTTCCTTTTATAAAAATTCTTTGGAAGCTTCCGGACTACCGTCCATTACCAAGAAACTAAGTTTCCTACTTGAAAAAACAAAAATTAATAATCGTTATAGCTGTATTCCGGACTTTGAGGGAACTGAATTCAAATTATTTGAAAATGAAGATTACATACAATCTGTAGAAAAAAGAATGTCTGTCTACAAAGAAAATATCTTACCACTAGCTACAATGTCAATTGATCCATTGTTTGTCAGAAACAATATTAGTTCAAAAGATATTACCCATTTAATCACCGTTAGTTGCACTGGTATGTTCGCTCCCGGGTTGGAGTTTTTAATCGCTGAACAATATAACCTACAACATACAGAAAAAATTGCTTTAAATTTTCTTGGCTGTTATGCTGCCATAAAAGCGTTAAAACATGCTCACTATATCGCTCAAGCTAATCCCGAAGCATGCATTTTAATTGTCACAGCTGAACTCTGTTCGTTACATTTCCTTCCTTCTATCACAGATGAAGATATAGTAGCCAATTTATTATTTGCTGATGGTGCAGCTTCAGTAATTGTTTGTGGAGACAAAAGCAATCATTTAAAAAATAAAATTTCTCTTAATATTGATAGTATCGGGTCTGCTTGCATTCCGAAGACTGCCGACCAAATGACATGGGATATTTCTTCAACTGCATTTAGAATGTACTTGAGCAAGGATCTTGTAAAAATTATTAAAGAAAATATTGAGCCTGTTGTAAATCAATTTTTAAGTAGCACTAATAGTGAAACCGGTTATTGGGCAATTCACCCTGGCGGAATTAGAATAGTAGATGCAGTAAAAGAAAGTTTACAATTATCAGATACAAATGTAGAAGATTCCTTGGAAGTATTGCAGCAATATGGAAACATGTCGTCTCCTACAATACTATTTATCATAGATCGTATATTAAATAAAATTCGCTACGGAGAATATTCAAAAGCGAAAAACATATTCGCTTGTGCTTTTGGACCGGGACTTACAGTAGAAATGATTCAACTTTCAACTATCGATAAAACTAACTTACAATCTATTCAAACTTTAACTGCCAATCATGCAATTCAAGAATAGATCTTACGAAAAAGAACATCTTGACAGAAGTGACATTTCAACCAAAGATCTTTATCGAACTTTAGTTGAATTAGATATTATTAATACCTACTTAGGTGGCTATAATGCTACTTTAAATGGAATGAAAGATATTCTTGATTTGAAAAAAGATACAAGAAATATTCTAGATATAGGATTCGGCGGCGGCGACTCCATTAAATTACTGTCCAAATTTGCAGTTAAGCTGAATAAAAAAATGTTTTTTTACGGCGTAGATCTAAAAATGGATTGTATCAACTATGCTGTAAAGAACTTGGCAAATATTCAAAATAAAGAATTGATCTGTGATGATTACAGAAATATTTCTCCTAAACTTCTCGAAAAAATAGATGTGATCCATTGTAGTCTATTTCTCCATCATTTAAATGACGAAGAAATTGTTGAACTTTTTAAATTCGGGAGAAATCATAAATGCGTCATCTTAGCAAATGATCTGCATAGAAATTGGATGGCTTATTACAGCATAAAATTTCTTACTGCTTTGCTTTCTAAATCTTGGTTAGTTAAAGACGATGCTTGCCTTTCCGTAAGAAGAGCTTTTAAAAAATCTGAACTGATCGCATTTCTAAAAAAAGCAGGTTATTCAGAATATTCTGTAAAATGGAGCTGGGCTTTCCGGTTCATTGTAATAGGGTACAAATGAGGTGCGACGTAGCTATAATAGGTGGTGGATTAGCAGGACTTTCTCTTGCTCTTGATCTAAGAAAAAGAGGGCATGAAGTTATTGTCATTGAAAAAGGTATTTATCCAAGACACAAAGTTTGTGGAGAATATATTTCAATGGAATCGCATCAATACCTACACAAACTTTGTCCACCCATTTCAAAATATATATTACCACATGTTTCAAATTTCAAATTGAGCTCAACCGGAAAGCGAGAATTTCAAACTAAACTTGATTTAGGTGGTTTTGGAATTAGTCGCTTTTTATTGGAAGAGTTGTTATTCAATGAAGCAACAAAACTTGGAGTCGTATTCATGTTAAAATGCAAAGCAATTGATATAAATTTTGACACAAAAAATGATTCCTACCAAATAAAGACCATCAGTGGAGATGTGAACGCAAAATTAGTATGTAATTCGACAGGGCGAAAATCGAATTTCGAAGTGAAAGAAAGGGAGACAAGAATGAATGGTACAAACTATGTTGGAATTAAATATCATGTTAAATTTAGCAGAGATTCAAGCATAGTAGAGATTCACAATTTCCCCGGTGGCTATTGCGGTGTTTCAAATATTGAAGAAAACAAAACGTGTATCTGTTATATCGTCAATTCGAAAATGTTGAATAACGTCGATAATTCTATACATGAATTAGAAAAGAAATATCTGTTCAAAAACAAGAATTTAAAATTAATATTTAACTCCGCTGAATTCCTTTTCAAAGAACCGGTCACGATTAGCGGAATAAATTTCAAAAACAAATTACCCGTTTCTGATGATGTATTTTACTTGGGCGATTCTGCCGGAATGATTGCACCTGTAACCGGAAATGGAATGAGTATGGCACTTCGATCTGCTTCAATGTTTGCATCAATTGCTGATCAATTTTTATTAAATGCAATTACAAAGCAACAATTAATTAAAAATTATTCTAATTTTTGGAAGAATGAATTCTCTTCTCGAGTAAAATTGAGTAGGCACTTTCAAAAACTTTCCGAATTTCCTATCCTTACTAGCCTTTGCATTCGGTTATTCAGACTTTTCCCGATTTTGGCTAAAAGCATGATAAAGAAAACTCATGGAACACCATTTTAATATTGAAAATATTTTTAAATTAGCCAAATGATATAAATTAGTCTTATGAAAATTTATCTACTTTTGGTTTTAATCTCATTGTCAATTTCAACAACGGCCCAATCATTGGTTGATACTACTAAACTTTGGAATGTTGCATATTGCTATTCCGGGCCTTTTGGTGATGATTGTGAAACAAGATCCTTCAAATTTCAAGGTGATACTACAATTGGTAGTTATTCTTTTAAAAAACTATACGAATCTTCTGATACAACATTGACTTATTGGTCGCTTTTAGGCGCTATGCGAGATTCAGGACTAAAGGTTTTTTACACTGATTTTGTTTATGACTACTTGTTATATGACTTTAGTGCAAATGTTGGAGATACAATTGAGCCAATCTTTTTTTGTTCAAATAATTATTTAGTTGTCGATTCGGTCGACTCAGTTTTGATTAACGGGCAACTTAAGCGTAGACTGATCTTTAATTTTTCAAATTGCGGATATAGCGAAGAGTGGATAGAAGATATTGGAAGTAATCATGGACCGTTAAATGCACTTCTATTATGGGGTGATTTACCATCCGACTTTGGACAAGATTTACTTTGTTATTGGAAGAACGATACGGTTCAATGGATCAATCCTGTCTATAATGATTGTTATTATGTATTGACAGATATCAAAGAGCAAAACAAATTGCCTTCTTCAACAATTTATCCAAATCCATTCAGCGAATTTGCGATTGTTGAGGTTCTGGATGTAAATAGCAAATGGAATTGGACACTGTACAATGGTCTTGGTCTGATAGTGCAAAAGGTTGATTATATTGATGACAAGAAACTCATATTGAGAAAAGAAAATTTACAATCGGGATTATACATTTATCAAATTCGAACGGAGAAAGAATTCATAACTACAGGACGATTGGTAATTCAATAAATGACCATCTAATTAATTTACATGAAAATAAAATCGATAATGCTAATTGTACTTTTATTTTTCTCCGCTTCTTCATCTTCAATCGCACAAGATTCAAACAATACTTCAAGCTTCAAACACGAATTAGGGTTCGGTGGAATGTATTATGGAAATAGTAATTTTTTGTTATCTTCTTCCTATACGAAAATTTTCAAAAATAGTAACGAACTAATTTTCCCTGTTTACTATTTCAAATATGGAAACAGAAAAGCAATTTCAGGTTCGATTTCTTTTTGTTGGACAACAAATAAAAATTCGCGTTTTTCATTTAATTTAATTCCTGAATTAAATTTATACTTTGAATGGCAACATAAATTCAGATCGGAGCTGTATTCCAATAGGTACGGATTTATCACCTATTTAGGTTTGTCTCCTAGTTATAAAATTTCACCAAGATTTAAAATTTCGTTAGACCTCAAAATTGGGCACGGCTACTTGTGGTCAAAGAACAATACCTTTAATTTACCAAATAATTTTACAAATATAATTTATAGAATTGAAGATGACGGATGGTTATATTTTGGGGATGCAATTTTTCGTGTAAACTATTTTTTTTAAATTCATATTATCTTGGACAACTATAATGAAACATTCGAAACCTGGAATAAAGTAGCTCAACTCTACCAAGACAAGTTCATGGACTTGGAGTTGTATAATGAAAGCTATGATAAATTTTGCAAATCCATTTTAAAAAATGATGCTAGCATTTTAGAGATCGGTTGTGGTCCAGGAAATATTTCAAAATATCTTTTGTCGAAACGACAAGAATACATGATCTATGGAATTGATGTAGCTCCGAATATGATTGACCTTGCTAGAAAAAATAATCCGACAGCGAATTTTGATGTAATGGATTGCAGAAACATCAACGAAATCACAACAAAATACGACGGAATAATTTGTGGATTTTGTTTGCCTTATTTATCGGAAGAAGACGGATCAAAACTACTGTTAGACTCTTATAATTTGTTGGAAGAAAACGGCGCTTTGTACTTAAGTTTTGTTGAGGGGAATCCTCACGACTCCGGATTTAAAAGGGGAAGTACAGGCGATCGAACATATTTCTATTATTACGAACTTGAACGATTAAAAAAGCAACTTGGTGAAATTGGATTTGGTATGCCGATGGTTTTCAAAGTGAATTATAAGAGGAATGAAAATGACGTCGAAGTGCATACGATTGTTTTGGCTAGGAGATTAAAATGATACTGTCATTACTGTTTTATTTTTACTTGTTTTTTTGGTTTGGTGTATTGTTCATTGATTTAAATCATTCATCAATTTAAATATAATTCCGCTGGGATCAAAGGGCCTACTTAATTTTGATGTTATTCTTTTTTTGGAAAGCGACCACATTGTTAAAACACGATTTTAACAATTTAAAGTAGCAATCATGAAACTTATTTTCAAAATTATGTAATAACTACTTTTTCATATGTCTGCAACTTTACATCGTAATACTTCAATTACAAATTAAACGTAAAATCAGATGGCAGAAAATCAAAATGATCGCAACTCGCAATCAGAAAACAAATCGACTCAACAACAGTCTCAAGAAAGTAACAAACCTAAAACTACCGATCCTAACAATCCAACAGCAAACCAAGGAACTAAGCAAGGTTCACAAAGCGATAGTCAGCAGCGCTCTAGTGGTTTAGGATCATCACAAAGTACTGGTCAAACTAGTGGTAAAGGTAAGGGTTCAAGCTCTCCTGAAGGTAGAGACAATTCTACAATGGAAGACAGCGAAGAGCGCGATGAAACTTCACAGGATGATGAAACATCTGAAGAAGGAAACAAAAGTGGTTCGGGATCAAAACGTGATGAACGCGGATCAGGAAACAAAAGTTCAACCGGAAATATGTAAAACTATTTTCCGCAAACCTCCCAATAGCATTGGGAGGTTTGTATTTTCTTTTTCCTAATCTAAAATTCTATTTTCCTCATGAAGAAATTTCCAATTTCCCTTGTATTAATTATGCTTGTAATATTTCTGGACTCTTGTAGTGCAATTGAAGGAATATTTAAAGCAGGTATGGGTTTTGGAATTTTTACAGTGTTACTAGTGATATTCGTAATTGGTGTGCTAATCATGCGGAGTAAAAAAAATAAATAAAATTCTTAAATTAAAACTAAGCAGAAGAAATTATGCAAGATTGTGAAGAAGGAGCTATGCGAGATGCAGGAATAATTTCAGCCGGACAAAAAGTTGAACATTATGAAATCGCTTCTTACGGAACCTTGCGTCAATTTGCAGAAACTCTTGGAATGGATGATGCAGCTGAATTATTACAAGCTACATTAGACGAAGAGAAAGCAGCTGACGAAAAATTAACTGATGTTGCTGTTTCTGCTGTAAACGTTGCTGCCGATCAGGAAGAAGGCGAAGAAACATCGGAAGAAAAAGTATCTAAATCAAAAAAGTAAATCATATTTTCGATGCTAGTTAATTGATTTACGGAAAGCCTGCTCTCTTTATTGGGACAGGCTTTTTATCAATATAATTAAATAAATTTTAATCATCTATGAAAAATAAGAGAAAATTTTCATACTTGTATAAAAACGGTTTAAGCATCACTTTTCTGATACTTGCTTTCGTTACAATTGTTGGGCAAGTGTTTACCGGCTTATTACAGTATAATGATTTTTTAAAAGAGCATCATCAAGCTCAGATCGGGCTTTCGCAATATTTTAAGAGCGGACACTTTATTGAAGCCACATTTGAAAACTGGGAAAGCGAATTTCTTCAAATGGCATTGTTTGTCTGGCTCACTGTTTTTTTGCGGCAAAAAGGTTCTTCTGAATCGAAAAAACTTTCAGGAAAAGAAGATGTGGACAGGCAAC
>JANOBV010000145.1:0-13700 GCA_031411835.1 Bacteroidota bacterium
CGCCTTTATCTGCGAAATCTGCGGGAAATTTTTATCACAAAAAAAGGGCTCCCTTCCGGAAGCCCTTTTCGTTAAAAAGTATTTTTCTTACTGCACATCAAGTGTATTTCTGATAATAACTTCTTTTGTACCGTTGAATTGAGTTAAAATTCCCGTTACAGAAACAGTTCCTGTCGGGTAATTCGTAGTTGCAAAAGATGCGAATGAAGAAGTATAAAGTGTAATTGTTCCTGTTGCATCAGTGATCGTATTTGAACCTGAATAAACACCTGAACCTGTAATTGTAGCATTATCAATTTTAACAACTTGTCCTTCCCATGCAGTATAATTTGTATTGATGTCTGCAAGCGTAGCAACTCTTGGAGCCACATTACCTGTTCCTGTTGCAAGTGCATTTCCTAATGGAACTGTGCTGATCTGAACAACACCATTGTAAGTGCTTACACCATATCCTGAAACTACTATTTCTAGTTCTGTTCCAATTGCATAAGCATGTGTTGCATTGAAATGGATATAAATTCCTGCTGTAGCATCTTGTAAATAAATGTTGCTACCTGTAAGCATTCCAGTTGAATAATCAGAAGTAACAATTCCCTTGATACGACGCGCTGATGGAATACTTCCACCTAACCAATTACGAACTGAATCAAGTGTTGTAAGTGTTGTTTGTCCAAATGTTCCATCACAACGGTTAGCTGTCATGTCTACATCATATAGATCACGAATTTGTAACTCACCTGTTCCGGCGTAAACAGTATAGACTCCTTGAATAGAACCATTACCTGAAGGAGAATGCGCCAAAGCGAAAGTCGAGTAATTAGATGAATAAACTGCTAACGTACTTGGTGTTGGTGAGCAATCATTCAAATATAAGTTTGATCCGGATGTTGCAGCATAAGCTACATTGTAACTTCCGGGTGCAAATTCAACATTTTCAAATCTGATAAGAGTGTTTGTTGGGATTCTTGTAGGAAAGCTGTCAGCTCTTCCTAAAGTAAATACCATTGGCTCAACAGAAAGACCCCATTTACCTTTTACAAGATATTGAGTCAATAAATTTGCCGGAATACGTCCAACAGGATTGGTTGGTGAAGTTCCAAGTTCAAAATTTCCACCATTGTTTGCAAGGTAAAGTCCTTTACACTTTACAAATACTCTGCGACCGATTGGGTAATCAGTATTGAAGTTTGTTATGTCAACTGCAATTGCAACACCCGATGAATCTTCTTGAAGGACCATTTTTTTGTAAATGTTTCCTGAAGCATCATCACCTACAACAACACCTGCAATAATGATGTCAGTGTCAATTAGAATTCCGGTTGTGCCTGTAGCATATGCTTGTAGTTCTTTAATCGTATGAGTTGCTGTTAATGCTGGATCTACATTAGCAGTAGATAAGTCATCATATTCCTTCTTTACACAAGATGTGAATACAAACGCTGTTAACATCATTAAGATGGCCGAGCGAAGAATTTGAGTTGATCTTTTCATTTGTTTGATTATAATGTTTTGTTTTTTTCTTGAGGATTAATTAAAACGCAATGTGATACTTGCAAAGTACGATGCACCATAAGAGTATGCATATTTCGCAGGGAATGTATTTACATCGTGTGTATCTGTATCAAAACGTAGTTGCTCGTAAGCCCACGATGTTAAGTTCTGATTGTCTAGAATATTTGTTACTCCAAGGTTGAATACAAGGAATGTGTTTTTCTTAAGAGATTTGAAACGATTATTCAACTTCCATGAGTAAGATGCTGAAGCGTCCATCGTGAATTGACCTTCACGTTTTTCTTGAGATAAGATCTGCTCGAAAGTTGGGCTATCTGAATTAACTAAGTCAAGAGACGATAATGTTCTACGTGCGGGATTGTAATCTGTGTAGATATCGTCAAAGTAATTGAAGTTAAGGAACACTGACCAGAATTTCTTTGAACGATATGTTAAACCCAAAGTGTATGCTGATTGTGGTCCACCGGAAACATGTAGATTTTCTGCATACACTACTTCGTTAGAAGCTAGCAATGTGTCTTTATTATCCTGTGTTATTGTCGCTGATGGTCTATCATTATAAATGAATTGACCAATTGAAGCTACTGCGGCTGCGCTAAATCCTTTTCCTAAATTTGCATCAACTCCAAGTTCAACACCTGTATGACTTTTTGAAATTCCTGTTAAAGTATAGTTTACAAAAGTTTTGTAATCGCCGTGATAGAATGAACGTGTATCTGTAATGTCTTCGAAGCTTGTATAATATGCAGTTGCACGTGCTCTTACTTTTGGAGAGCGATAAATATATCCACCTTCAACTGAAGAGATCTTTTCGTTTTTTACATCAGCAACTGATAATGCACGAGTACGTGGAGAAGCATATGCATTTTCAAATAATGGTGCTCTGTTGATGTAAGCTCCATTCACATAGAAGTAGTTTCTTCCATTGTATTTATAAGTAACACCACCTTTAAAAGCGGGATTTGTGAAATTTTGTTTTGGTGAATCGCCATAAGAATCATCTGCGAAAACACCGTTCGTTACATTACCTGTACGATAGAATTCGTCCATTGTAAGTTGTCCTGCAAGGAAGAAGTCTAGTTTGCTATATTTCCAGTTCCCCTGTGCCCAGATCGATGATTTTTGTAAATGTGCTACATAATCATAACCGTATTTATCACCTTCAAGTAAGTGTCTGTTCGGATTCGTTAGATCATTTTGTATTATTGAAGAGTCTTCAATAGAAGTTTGATCTGCGAATTGATTTAAATCAACAAAGTATTTACCACCTAAAAGATCATCAATTTCTTTGTAGTAATTCAAATCTTGTTTTTGGAAAGAAAGTCCTGCAGTAAAAGTAAGATTTTCGCTTAGTTCATTATTATAAGTAGTATTGAAGCTATAACGAGTTGCATCTGTTACGCGATTTGAAAGAACATATTTTGCAGTATCATGAAGTTGATTTGATTCATAAATTTTGTCCCAGTTAATCTGGCGCAAACTTTCATTTGAGCTTAGCAAATTCGCAAGCTGTGTAGAATCTTCGGCAAAAGCAGCAGGGTTGTCGCCGTATGCAGGATCGAAACTTGGTAAATAACGATAGTAATCAGGTCTAGGATCTGCTGCATTATACCAATCAATTCCTGAAATTTTATTCTTTCCTGTTTGGAATGAAATTGCAGTTTCAAGACTTGATTTGTCATCGATCTTCCAATCATGAGAAAGGATGGCAACCGGTTGGAAATTTCTTCCAACAGAGGCATTTCTTTTTTCGCCATTTTGATAACCCCAACTTGGATTGTAATAATTAGATCCTGCTAGGTCATACATTTCTTGTACAACTGCTGTACTCCGTCCTGATGTTGTTTGCGCTCCGAAAACTGTTAGAGCCAATGAATGATATTTGTTTATACTTTTCTCAACTGATCCGAAGAATGATGTTCCATCGTAAAATGTACCATCAACATATCCTTCTTCTGCCCAACGTCGTGATGCAGAAAGCGCATATGACCAGCCTTTGCTGTTCACGCCTGAACCATAAGTTAAGACTAAGCGATTATCATATACACGATTTGAAGACGCGTAAGAAATTGAAAATTGTTTACGTTGTTTTGATGCACGGCTATCAATACTCGATCCGCCACCAATTCCGCCAAAGGTGTAATTCGAAGCACTTAGTCCCAACAAATTATCGCGAGAGCGGACAACATCATTTAACCCAGACCATGCATTGAATTCAACGCGACCATTCGCTAAATCTGTAATAACTGCTCCGTTCATTAAACCCGGTGCATTGTCGCCATCGTAACCACGTGCACGAAAACGTGCTATACTGAATACAAAACTTGATGCCTGGTTGAATGGATCTCTTCCTGCAGTTAAAACACTTGAAACGTTTTGTGAAGCACTTTCTTTCACATCATCATCACCAAGTGAAATTGTAGGAAGATCCGTTGTTTCGGCAATTGGATTACCATTGACAACAAATGTTTTAGCCATCACTGGTTGGTCAACGTTCATTGTTTCAGAAAGTAATTTTCCTGTGCCATCTGATACAACAATCGTTTGATTGCCATAAGGAACATTTTTAAGTTCATATGAACCTAATGAATCGGATTTTGCAGTTATTTCTGTTCCAAGAACTGTAACTGTTGCATTTCCAATGGGCTGATTCAATTCATCCTTTAATATACCTTTCAAACTTCCCGTTTGCGAAAACGCAAGGGCTGGCATGAATAAGATAAGGGTGAAAAGTAGTTTTTTGATTAAACTCATAGTTTCGTTTATTGTTATTAGAAATATTTTTGGGGTGACAAAGCTAAACAAATTAGCAAAAGACCTCTAATGTAATAAATATATTCATGCTATCTTAATAATGTACTGCAATTCAATAGTTTTGCTCCGTTTTTAAGCATAAAATGACATAGGCTTGACGACTTATTAACAATTGAACCATTTCGAGTCTAAGACATTCACCAAATTGGATTAATTTATAAACCTATGATCTAGCAATTTGTTTTTCAAAATTGGTCAATACTTAAATATTCATCATGAATTTATATTCAAAGACGATGGTTTTTGTATGTTTGTCAACTATTCAAAAACATATTAGATGAGAATTAAAATTATTGTTGCAGCATTGTGCGTTTTTGCCTTGGCAAATGTAAAGGCACAAAAAGCAAATTACAAAGTTGGACTTATTGGATTTTACAATTTGGAAAACTTTTATGATACGATCGATGATCCTAAAACAAATGATGCTGAATATTTGCCAACGGGAACGAAGCATTATACAAGTGAAGTCTATCTAGACAAAGTGGGCAATCTTGCAAAAGTGATTTCACAAATTGGAACGGATATTTCGCCTGATGGACTTTCAATATTCGGAGATGCAGAAATTGAAAATGAAACTGTATTGCATGATCTTGTTAATCACCCATTGCTAAAAAGTAGAAATTATCAAATCGTACATTACGATTCTCCTGATATTCGCGGAGTAGATGTAGCAATGATTTACAATCCAAAATATTTTACTGTGATCAGTAGTGATCATTTATTTGTTCCACTTTTTGACTCTGATGGATCTCCAAGATATACTCGTGACATTCTATTTGTCTATGGAAAATATGATGGCGAAGATTTGTATGTAATGGTTGGTCACTGGCCTTCACGTCGCGGCGGTGAAGAAGCAAGTGCTCCGGGTCGTGCAACTGCAGCCGGTATTTGTAAAAACAAAATCGATTCAATTACAAAGATTAACCCTGATGCAAAAATTGTTTTAATGGGTGATTTAAATGATGATCCAGTTAGCCCGAGTGTAGCAACAGTTATTGGAGCTAAAGGCGACAAAGATAAAGTTCAGCGTGGTGGAATGTATAATCCCTGGGTTGAACCATACAAACAAGGTATTGGAACATTAGCTTATAACGATAGCTGGAATTTATTCGATCAAATCATGGTGTCTAGTGGTTTTTTGAGTAAAGAACAAACAGGCTTCTTTTTCCGTGAAGCACATATTTTTAGTAAGCCTTGGATGTTGCAGACCGATGGCCGATATAAAGGTTATCCAAAACGTACTTACGATTTCGATTCTTATATTTCAGGGTATAGTGATCACTTTCCGACGTATGTAGTACTATTGAAAAAAACGAATTAATAAATCCGGTTTTCGTTTCTCGTTTTTCGTGGTTCGAATATCTCCGGGTATTTGAACCAAGAACTAATTGAATGCAATTTGTTTGCGAAAAACGAAAAACGGAATACGAAAAACGAAACAAAAATGTCAAAAGGACCAATATCACAATTCATGGAGAAAAATTATCTCCATTTTAATGCAGCAGCTATGATGGATGCAGCGAAAGGTTATGTAACACATCTCGACGAAGGTGGAAAGATGATGATCACTCTTGCAGGTGCTATGAGTACTGCTGAATTAGGAATATCTTTGGCAGAAATGATTCGTCAAGATAAAGTGTCTATCATTTCTTGTACAGGTGCGAATCTGGAAGAAGATATCATGAACCTCGTTGCACACAATCATTATAAGCGTGTGCCGAATTACCGTGATCTAAGTCCGCAAGAAGAATGGGATCTATTAGAAAATCATTACAATCGTGTAACAGATACTTGTATTCCCGAAGAAGAAGCGTTCCGTCGTTTGCAAAAACATATTTATAAAGTATGGAATGATGCTGAGAAAAGTGGCGAACGTTATTTCCCACATGAGTATATGTACAAAATGCTTTTATCTGGCGACTTGAAACAATACTATGAGATCGATCCGAAGAATTCATGGATGCTTGCTGCAGCAGAAAAAAACTTACCAATTGTAGTTCCGGGTTGGGAAGATTCTACAATGGGAAATATTTTCGCATCTTACGTTATCAAAGGTGAAATGAAAGCCACTACAATGAAAAGTGGAATTGAATATATGGTATGGCTTGCTGACTGGTATAGAAATAATTCAGCAGGAAAAGGAGTAGGATTTTTTCAAATCGGTGGTGGTATTGCCGGTGATTTTCCAATCTGTGTTGTGCCAATGATGTATCAAGATCTAGAATGGCATGACGTTCCATTCTGGTCGTACTTCTGTCAAATCAGTGATTCAACTACCAGTTACGGTTCTTATTCAGGAGCCGTCCCTAATGAAAAAATTACCTGGGGTAAACTCGATATCAAAACACCAAAATTCATAGTCGAATCGGATGCTTCTATTGTGGCGCCGTTAATGTTTGGTTGGGTGCTTGGGTGGTAAAGTTTTTATTGGTTAATTCAGGTTAAATTGTTTGAGGAGTTTAAATTGTTTAATGTGTATCGAAGCACCTTAAACCCCTTAAACGATTTAACCCCCTTAAATCGTTTATAAAAAAATGGGCATCTTTTCAATCCTCCGAATCATCCACATCGCCGCAGGCGCAACAGCTTTCTTAGTTGCTCCAATTGCTATGATCGTTAAAAAAGGTGGCACTGCTCATCGACGTTGGGGATTGGTTTTTTTCTGGGCAATGACAGTTGTTGCAATCACTGCAGCTATTATGGCTCCATTGCACAAGAATCTTTTTCTCCTTATGGTTTCCGTTTTTAGTTTTTATTTAGCATTCACGGGTTACAGAAGTTTGTTTCGAAAAAAAGCTTTCAAGACTAAAAAAGTTGCTTTCATCGATTGGTTCTTTGCAATACTTACTATTTCATTTTCATCCGGACTATTTATTTTTGGTATCTCCAAAATGCCAAATGGCATGGGTGTAGTTGCTGCTGTTTTTGGTGCTTTGGGTACAGCTTTGGCCTATAAAGAAATTAGAGGGTTTCTTAAACCATCTCCTGATCCTCAAAAATGGTTCTTTGATCACATGCGTGGAATGATAACCGCTTATATTGCAGCAGTTTCTGCTTTTTCTGCCGTTAATCTCAATTACGATTGGTTACCGCCTGCAATTCAATGGCTTTGGCCAACCATAATTGGTATTCCATTAATGCGTCGTTGGATGGGTTCTTATAAAGCCAAATTTTCTAAAGGAAAGAAAGTCAAAGAGCTGGTTGAAGTCAGAATAGAAAGTGAATGAAATAGCTAAATTTTCGAAACATCTGCCCAATTGAATTTGTACCTTTGCCGCTTCAATTGATTAAGCATTATGGACAGATTTTCATATTTAGGAAGCGCAGACGTTGGACAAATAGACGACCTATACACACAGTTTCGGAACGACCCTTCAAGTGTAACAGATAGCTGGCGAAAATTTTTCGACGGATTCGATTTTGCAAGAACAAACTTTGCTGAAAATGGTCACTCAACTTCTGATGTCGTTCCTGAAAATGTTCAAAAGGAATTCAATGTTATCAATCTAATTAACGGTTATCGTTCTCGAGGACATCTTTTCACAAAAACAAATCCTGTTCGTGAACGTCGTCAATACACACCTACACTTGAGATCATTAACTTTGGTTTGAATGAAAGTGACCTTGATACAACATTTCATTCCGGAACATTAATCGGAATTGGTCCTGCAACTCTTCGTTCTATTATCGCTCACCTTGATCAGACTTATTGCGCTAGCATTGGTGCAGAGTATAAATATATTCGTACTCCTGAAATTGTAGATTGGCTTGAACAGAAAATGGAAAGCAGTAAAAATACTTCGCCTTTTTCTATCGATAAAAAACGCCGCATACTTTCTAAGTTAAATGAAGCAGTTGCATTCGAAAGTTTTCTGCATACTAAGTTTGTCGGACAAAAAAGATTTTCGCTTGAAGGTTGTGAGACTCTAATTCCTGCTCTCGATGAAGTTATTGAATGTGGTGCTGAAATGGGAATCAAAGAATTCGTTATCGGTATGTCACATCGTGGTCGCTTGAATGTGTTGGCGAATATCATGGGCAAAACCTACAAAGAGATCTTTACAGAATTCGAAGGACTAGAATATGATGAGCATGAATTTTCAGGAGATGTGAAATATCATCTTGGATTTTCTTCTGATGTAAAAACGTCAACTGGAAAGGACATTCATTTAAGCGTTGCTCCAAATCCTTCGCATCTCGAAGCTGTTGATCCTGTTGTACAAGGAATCGTTCGTTCAAAAATTGATAACACTCCCGGCGGAACTGAAGATCAGATCGCGCCAATATTAATTCACGGTGATGCTGCCATCGCCGGCCAAGGTGTCGTTTATGAAGTGATCCAGATGTCGTTACTTCAAGGATATCGTACAGGAGGAACAGTACACATGGTCGTAAATAATCAAATTGGTTTCACGACAAATTATGCAGACGGACGATCAAGTACATATTGTACTGATGTTGCTAAAGTCACACTCTCGCCAGTGTTTCATGTGAATGGCGATGATGTTGAAGCATTAGTTTATACAATACAACTTGCTATGGAATTCCGACAGAAATTTCATCGCGATGTTTTCATCGATATTCTTGGCTATAGAAAATACGGACACAACGAAGGTGATGAGCCGCGTTTCACTCAGCCGCTTTTATACAAAGCAATTGCTGCACATAAAAATTCGCGTGAAATATATAACGATAAACTTTTATTACAAGGTGAAGTAGAAGCAAATCTCGCTCGTGAAATGGAAAAATCTTTCCGTGAGATGTTGCAGAATAGTTTGGATGTCGCTAAACTTGAGAAGAGTAAACATGTTACCACTTTTGGCGAAGGAAGCTGGAAAGGTCTTCGTCTTTCTACTGTAAAAGATTTTCTTCAAAGCCCGGAGACAGGTGTGGAAATAAAAACACTTTCTTCAATTGCAGACAAGATCACTACTTTGCCATCTGATAAAAAGTTCTTTACAAAAACATTGAAGTTATTTGAAGATAGAAAAAAGATGGTGAAGGAAAATCGTCTTGATTGGGCAATGGGTGAATTGCTTGCATATGGATCATTAGTGAATGAAGGATTTCCTGTTCGCTTTTCCGGACAAGATGTTGAGCGTGGAACTTTCTCCCATCGTCATGCAGTAATTCAGATCGAAGATTCTGAAGAACAATTTACTCCGATGAATCATATTGCAGAAGGGAAACAAGCGCCGTTTAGAATTTTCAATTCGTTGCTTTCTGAGTATGCGGTACTAGGATTTGAGTACGGCTATGCATTGCCTTCGCCAAATTCTCTTGTAATTTGGGAAGCGCAATTCGGTGATTTTAATAATGGCGCGCAGATCATTATCGATCAATACATCAGTAGTGCCGAAGATAAATGGAATCGGATGAATGGAATTGTAATGTTGTTGCCTCATGGTTACGAAGGACAAGGTGCAGAACATTCAAGTGCACGAATTGAGCGGTATCTGAATTTGTGTGCGGAAAATAATTTACAGATCTTAAATTGTACAACACCGGCGAATTTCTTCCATGCAATGCGTCGTCAAATGCATCGCCCTTTCCGTAAACCTTTAGTAGTATTTACTCCAAAGAGTTTATTACGTCATCCGCGTTGTGTTTCATCTATGGATGAATTATCGAAAGGAAGATTTAACGAATTGATTGATGATAATTCAGTAGATGCAGCAAAAATTACTCGTGTTATTGCTTGTTCAGGAAAAGTATATTATGATCTTCTCGAGCAAAAAGAAAAAGATCAAATAAATAATGTTGCCCTCATTCGTTTAGAACAATTGTATCCTTTCCCTTTGGAGAAATTGATGGAAGTGAAAGCCAAATACAAAAATGCAAAAGATTGGGTGTGGTTACAGGAAGAGCCCGTGAACATGGGAGCATGGTCTTACATACTTCGCTTGACGAATGGCGTACTTCCGTTCAGAGTGATCTCCCGTCATGAAAGTGCAAGTCCTGCTACAGGTAGTTACAAAGCTCATGAGCGCGAACAAAAAGAATTGATTGACGAAGCATTTAATAATAATATTAATCGAAAATAATTTTCTCTCTTATGTCAGTAGTTGAAATGAAAGTTCCTAGTCCCGGTGAATCGATCACCGAAGTTCAAATTGCACGTTGGATAAAAAAAGACGGCGATTATGTTGAGAAGGATGAAGAGTTATGCGAGATCGATTCCGATAAAGCGACATTGACTTTAAATGCTGAAGCTTCCGGTGCATTAAAAATTCTTGCAAAAGAAGGTGACACTATTGCTGTCGGTACTGTTGTTTGTTCAATCGATACGGATGCTAAAGGCGAAAAACCTGCAGCTAAAGTTGAACCGAAAGTTGCTGCTGCACCTGCAAAAGCAAAAGAAGAACCGGCGCAAGTTAAAACAGCAGAACCTGTTGCAACGAAAACATATGCTGAAGGAGTTCCTTCGGTTGCTGCAGAAAAAATTCTTCGTGAAAAAGGAATTGCTGCAGACAAAATTGAAGGAACAGGTAAAGGGGGAAGAATTACTAAAGCCGATGTATTGAATCCAAATATAATTGACATCAGTACTCGCGGTAGCAGAAATGTTCGTCGCGAAAAAATGACGATGCTTCGTAAAAAAGTTGCTGAACGATTAGTTGCAGTGAAGCAGGAAACTGCAATGCTTACAACATTTAACGAAGTTGATATGAGTGCGATCATGAAGATCAGAAAACAGTATAAAGATGTTTTCAAAGAAACTCATGGTGTAGGATTAGGATTTATGTCCTTCTTTACAAAAGCAGTTTGTGAAGCTCTACTTTCATTTCCTGCTGTCAATGGACAAATTGATGGAACTGAATTAGTGTATCATGATTATTGCGATATCGGAATTGCTGTAAGTGCACCGAAAGGATTAATGGTTCCAATCATTCGGAATGCTGAAGCAAAATCATTAGCGCAAATTGAAAGTTCAGTGAACGAACTAGCAACGCGTGCTCGTGATGGAAAAATTACTTTGGAAGAAATGACAGGTGGAACTTTTACAATTACAAATGGAGGTGTGTTTGGCTCTATGCTCTCAACGCCAATTATCAATCCACCGCAATCCGCTATTTTAGGAATGCACAACATCGTTGAACGCGCAGTTGTTGTCGATGGAAAAATTGAAGTTCGGCCTATAATGTACGTTGCCCTTTCATACGATCACCGAATCATCGATGGCCGTGAATCGGTTGGCTTCCTCGTGAAAGTAAAACAAATGCTCGAGGATCCAACAAAGATGCTGTTTGGCGGAGCCGATCCGACACGGACGTTACTTGGAATCTGAAAATAGTGAATAACTAATAATGAATAATTAATAATGAAAGGCAATCGTCGAATATATTTTACCTGCGAAAGCGCTTCGTTATTAGTTGTTATCGACCCCAGAGGGGTCGAATGTTTGTAGCAAAATGAATTGAAATGGCCACGACCCCGGAGGGGTCGCATGTGAATTGGCATTTCATTTTTTTTCGTTTATTTAAAAATTGATTTTGTAAATCATATTCGACCCCTCTGGGGCAATGTCATTAAGTTGATCACAAGAATTCGTAATAAGTAAATGCATTTAGAAGTGACAAGCCCTTTAGGGCAGTACTCTTGGTAATACTAGACTTTTCGAGCAAGTCAAGCCCCTTTAGGGGCGCACTCTTTAGGCACAACGAATGTTTCCATTAATTCCACCGAATAAAAGTTACAGCATATATTGGTTGCATTCGAGGTATTCCTCATTTCCAATTGTAGAAAAATTGTGTGTTTAAAGAGTGCGCCCCTAAAGGGGCTTAGCGCTTATTTCATAGTCCAGGGGTTACCTAGAGGCTGGCCCTAACGGGCCTAACAATTCCATAAATTAAAAACGAATACACCATTTAACTTAACTATATGACATTGCCCCCTGGGGTCGGGCGAAAAATTTTATTTTTTTTCTACAAACATGCGACCCTGTAGGGGTCGGTTTTTTAAATTATTCGTAAAATTAAAGTGCTTCTGCTACTACTTCACTCACTTCCGGAACCAATTGCTTTAAAAGTCTTTCAATTCCGGATTTTAAAGTTACAGTCGACGACGGACAACCACTGCATGAACCTTTCATCACAACAGTCACTATTCCATCTTCAAAAGATTTAAAATGAATTGCACCGCCGTCTTGTTCAACAGCGGGCTTTACATATTCTTCAAGAGCCTCTATAATTTTTGTTTCAACAGCTGATGCAGTTTTAGTGCGTTCAATTGTTGGATCGGCAACTTGTTGTGTTGGTCCGGTGAAAACTTTTTCATCGTTATCAAAAAAGTTTTTTAAAAATGTTCGGATGATAGGAATCAATTCATACCAATCCATGTCATTCGCTTTTGAAAGCGTGACAAAATTTGAACTTATGAAAACTGAGGTGATTCCGCTAAATGAGAAAAGTTGTTGAGCTAAAGGAGAATTATGTGCAGCTTCTTTAGATGTATATTCTACACTTCCTTCTTCCAGTAAATATTTATTGACTACAAATTTCATCGCCGCAGGATTTGGTGTTGATTCTGCGTAGATGTTGATGAGCATTTTTTCCATGGGGTAAAGGTAAGGTTTTTCAGGGAAGTTGATAGTTCAAAATTGGGTCAAGAGTCAAAGGACAAGGGTTATGTTGCGGAATTAAAGGTTGAAATTTGTTTCTTCCTGATAATTGACCTTTAACCCTTGACCTTTGCCCGATTTTAATTAGTTTTTTAACCATTCTACCCCTATTTTTGTTGTCTAATTAATTGGAAGGTCTTGTTCAGGATTATACAATCCGCAATCCAAATTCTGCCATCCGAAATCACAATATGAGGCGTCAAGTAGATTTTTTAATAATTGGTTCAGGCATTGCCGGATTGACTTTCGCACTCAAAGTAGCGGCTCATGGTAAGGTGCTTATTATCACGAAGGCAAATGCTGATGAATCAAATACAAAGTATGCTCAGGGCGGAATTGCCGGTGTTTTGCAAAAACCGGATTCTTTCGAAGAACATATTAAAGATACATTGATTGCAGGTGCAGGATTATGTGATGAAAAAGTTGTACGTACAGTTGTAACTGAAGGCGCTGATCGGATTAGAGAGATCATCGAATGGGGAACGCGATTCGACAAAGATGCAAGCGGAGAATATGATCTTGCTAAAGAAGGTGGACATAGCGCTCATCGTGTTTATCATTACAAAGATGCAACGGGAAATGAAATAGAACGTGCTTTATTAGAGCAGATCAAAAATCATCCGAATATTTCTTTGTACACACATTATTTTGCACTCGATATAATTACTCAACATCATCTTGGCCAAGAAGTAAAACGTTCGAATACGGATATTGAAAGTTACGGTGCATATGCGCTTAATTTACATACAGGAGA
>JANOBV010000146.1:0-6560 GCA_031411835.1 Bacteroidota bacterium
GTAAAAAACTACGGTAAATTCAGAGCGGTCGATAATGTTTCATTCGATGTTTATCAAGGTGATGTATTTGGGTTTCTTGGTCCAAACGGCGCCGGAAAAAGTACAACTATTAGGACGATGCTCTCCTTAATCAGTGCAACATCGGGTGAAATTAAAATTTTCGGGAAAGAACTAAATGCAAATCGACAAGAGATTCTTTCTGAAATCGGATGTATAGTCGAGAAGCCTGATTTTTATAGGTACTTATCGGCGCAAAAAAATCTAGAGATCTTCGCTAGAATTTCTGGAAAGGATGTTTCGAAAAGTAAAATCTATGAAGTACTCGAATTCGTCGGACTGAAAGGTCGTGAGAAAGATAAAGTACTCGGCTATTCACATGGCATGCGACAGAGATTGGGAATTGCACAGACATTGATCCATGATCCAAAACTTATTATTCTCGACGAACCAACTACAGGACTTGATCCGCAGGGAATAATTGACATTCGTAATTTGATTCTCCAATTAAAGAATGAAAGAAATAAGACCATCCTCCTATCGTCTCATATACTTTCTGAAATTGAATTGATCGCTAACAGAATGGTGATCATCAGCAAAGGGAAAACACTTGTGCAGGGAAATGTTCGTGAATTGTTGGACGAGGAAGTTCTTCTCGTTTCATTCACTGTCGACAAAATTGAAAAAGCTATTCATCTAATAAAAAATAAATATCCACAAGCATTTCAATCCACTTCTGACAATCAAGTTTTGCTGCATATTTCAAAAGATGAAATTCCGAAGTATAATAAAATGTTCATGGATGAAGACATTCAAGTTTTTGGTATTGAATCGAAGCGAAAGCTGGAAGATTATTTTTTAAAGTTAATCAACAACTGATGTTTTTAAAAAGCACCTACAATGAAATTCTAAAGATTGCCAGCAAGCCAAGAAGTTACATTGGCATTGCAGCGATTACTTTGATCATCAGCGTAATTTTATTTGCCATGCGATTGGATGGAATGACATACATTTCATTTATTACGGCTCCATTCGAACAATCACTTTCATTTACAGGAAATATTTTGAATGGAAATTTGATGGCATTCATAATTTTGAATATGCTCATCATTCATGTTCCGCTGTTAATTGCATTCGTAACCGGAGATCTGGTTGCCGGTGAAGGTGCAATGGGCACTATCCGTTTACTTCTAACAAAACCAATTTCCCGCACAGGAATATTACTTTCAAAATATTTAGCCGGTTGTTTTTATACGCTGATTGTTTTATTGTGGATGGCGTTACTTTCCATTTTCGTCAGTAAATTTCTGTTTGGTCCAGGAGATTTAATGGTCTTAAAAAGCGATGGACTAAACATCATTCAAGCACAAGATGTTGGGATCCGATTCTTTTATGGTTTCACAGTTGCTTATCTGGCATTGGTCATGATTGCGACACTATCGCTTACCTTCTCTTGCTTCTCCGACAATTCAATTGGACCAATAATTTCGACAATGGGAATGATTATTTTGTTTACGATCATTGGAACACTTGATGTTCCTGTTCTTGCGAAAATACAACCGTTTCTTTTTACAACGCACATGGCTGCGTGGCGAAGTTTCTTTGAAGATCCGATTCCGGTTGAACAGATACGAACATCAATCATTGTTTTAATTGCACACATCATAGGATTGCTCGGAATAGCAATCGTCAAATTCAATAAGAAAGATATTTTATCATGAGTAAAAAGTATTGTGTACTTCTACTTTTGTTGTTTGCTTTAACTCCTTCAGTTTTTGCTCAAGAAGAATCTGCAAATTCAATTTTGAATAATGTCTATTTAAAAATACAGAAAGCGAATGACTATTCTGCAAATGCACATATCAAGGTTGATCTTCCTTTTTTGAAAATGTTGCCCATCAATGCAAAAGTTTATTTCAAGAAGAAAGACAAATTCAAAGTCGATTCAAAGAGTATTGCAATTCTTCCTCGACAAAATTTTGATCAGTTAACAAAAATGCTTGCCGATCCAACAACATTTACAGCAATGGTCCAGGCAAAAGATGTTGTACAGAATATTCCGGTTACGATCGTTAGTATAATTCCGCTCGCCGATACAAGCGACTTAATTCTTGGCCGATTGTGGATAGACACACACAACCATTTAGTGTACAAAGCACAATTGACAACAAAGACCAACGGAACAATTCTCACTGAATATTTCTACTCCACTCAATCAGCATTCGGACTTCCAGATAAAATCATTTTCACTGTCGATATAAAAAAATTCAAGCTCCCGAAAAGTGTCACTATTGATATCAACAATTCAAAACCAAAAGAAGAGACCAAAGAGAAACAAGGAAAGATTATTGTTGTGATGAGTGATTATTTGGTTAACAAAGGAGTTTCGGATGACATTTTCAAATGATACAATTTCAAATCTATTTCAATTCAATTTCAATTGTAAGGAGGCAAAACGAATAAACCGATTTCGCATCAACTGACCCCAAAGGGGTCAAATATTTGAAGAAAAGAAATTCAACAAAAACCAATTTTAGATCCCGAAGGGATCATAAGCGCAATTATAATGTTTACGAAATATTATAAATAAATCAGCCGTTCAGGATTTTCAATCCTGAACCCCCGTGCTCCGGATTTTTAATCCGGATAAAATTAACGCCTTGGCAAATTCATCAACGAATCCAATTGCGGAAACAATGAATTACGATCAGGTTCATGATTTCCTCGATGACATGTATAACACATAACAGTATTCAAAGTATCAGTGCGATCCGAATGTTCAGGATTAAAAAATTCCTTATTTAACATCGCTGTCATCTTCATCATCTCACGAGCACGTTGCTTTTCATGTTTCGCATCACTCACAAAATCGAGATGACGACCTTGGGAAGAATCAGCTGCTACGGCCTGACAGAAAGAACATTTTACGCCTAATGATGCTTTGAAAGCGTCCATTACAAAACTCAATTGTTCTTCAGTGGTATTTTTTGGTAAGACTGTTAGGTTTTCAAATTGGTATTTAGGTTCAGTCTTAACGGTTAATGTTGTCGAAATACTTAGAATAGCTAAGATCAGTGTGATAATAATGGTGTATTTTTTCATGTAGTCAGATTTAGTTTCACCAATTAAATTGTTGCTCGAAACGAAATATATTTTTTTCTGATAAAATGAAACTCCTATAACAGAAACAATGATTTAGGCTATTGTACAATCAACTTCCCTCCAGCTTCAAACATTCCCATTCTCCGTAGTATGTAAAAATAGACTCCTAGTTACAAATCACCTCTCCTTATTTTAGTATTATTGCCCTCAATTTTTTCGTCGCGGATCAACTCACCAAATGAATTTTAAATTGAAAAAATACGTTCAGATAAATTAATCGAAGATTTCAAAGTGAGATTATTCTCAGTTGTCATTGGATTTGGAGAAATGTTTGATTTTAATAAAGAAGAAGGCGGGCCGGAAATTCCATTAATTACTCACACGAAAAATTCGAGTATGGGTAAAGTGTTGTATCGTTCTGTTTGAAACAAATTATATTATATCTGGGAAAATCGACACCTTTATAACCGGGTGAAGGTTCTATCAAACCATTCGTGGAGCCAATTCCTTCAATGATATAAATGTTATAATTCGGACAAATAAACCAACGCTTTTTGTAATCGTTTCAGATCAATATTGAGTCAACAGAAACTACTGTATCAGGATAAGAAGTGCACCATCTTCCGGTATATCCTGGAACAGTATCGCCAACCTTTAAATTGAAATCAATATATTTTTTAAAAAATATTTTTTTTAGTAGAGCACTAACTAACAACATGTTTTATTCAAAAATACCGTTTAGAATATGAAAAAAATTAAATTGATTTAAAATTGTGAATATACAAATGATAAGCGATATCACAATAACAAAAAACATACTACTAGTCACTGGATTTTTTTGAAATCTACTTCTTGTAATTCCAGCCTCTTTCATACTTATCACATCTTGCACATATTGAACATTTCTATACCACCAATAAAAACCAAAAAATGCAAGGCCAATTCCAACAAAAAAACCATAATTTAAATGAACACTTAATCCTTTTGCTTGCCATATTATTTGCTCTCGAAGAGTTTCCTTCTCTTTTAATGACCTATTTATTTTATATAAATTATACTCTTTAGGTGTTAATCTTATTTGCCCTCCTAATGAACAATTAAGCTCAAACGTATCATTATGCAAAAATATATTTACTGAGTCCAAATGTGGTATGAGAAGAAAACTATCTTGCAAATTCAAATTATTATCTAATGCATATTGATATATTGAATCCGACAGATTGTTGACATCGGTGTCGAAATCGTTCATTGTTTGCAAATTATATCCAAAGAAAAGTACATGTAAAATCCAACATGCAAAGGATAATGTTAATCCAAAAATGGAAATGAACTTGTATAGGTTATCAGTTGGAAAGTTAGGTAGTGATAATGGCATCGCTCATTTTTTTTAAATTGTAATCTAACAAAAAAATTGAAAAAATATATAAATTATGCGATTCATATATTCTGAAGAATACTTAATCTCTGATTATATCAAATTCTAAATTCAGAATTAAATTTTTTAACTTCTCAATTTCCATATCAATAATTCTCAACTCTGAAGTGGTAAGAATAATAACACTATTGACTACATTAGTTCTAAGAGTTAAAAGTTGTAATACTTTTTTTATTAGCTTTTGTATGATTCCAATTTTTACTGTCGATACATTTATTTTTCCTACTCCCATTAAAGATACTAAAAGGTTAATTCCAATTTTCATATTTTTACATTGCATCGCAACGTCCTGATAAATTAAATTATTCTGAGACACTTTTTTCTTAAATTCAACTAAATTATCATAATACTCCTCAGTTCGTTTTATGATTAAATCCTTTTCCATCCGCTTTTCATCTTTACTCTTGTCAAGGACTTTAGAAACAAAATATAATGCAAGTATGGTCACTGCTATTGACACAATATCCATTATTTCTATTTCACGGCTAATAGTAAAAAATGGAAATTTGAAAATAAACCCAAATACAAAACCGCTAGTAAAAATGCCTACTAAAACAAATGTTTCAAATAGTTTGTGCGGCAGTCTTTTCATGTTCAGCATCTGCTAAATATTGATTTATATCCTCAATCCAATCTTCCTCTTCGTGTGAAACAAAATTAATATGGTTCTTAATAAGACTCAAAGGAATATTTTCAGTTCGGATAAGTCCGCCAAAAGATTCTTCAAGAAAAGAAGTTCCATATCCCGAAGTGTCATCCAAATCAACAGTTAAAGCAGAGTTTTTTTCTATTGCTTCAGTTAACTTTGGAAACAGAATTGTTTTTCTAAACAATTCTCCAGAAAACTCACCTTCATAAATATATCTCGGACCAGGTGACCTGGTAAAATCAGTTGCAATTTTTATTTTCATTTTTTAATCTTTTAAGAAAGAATTACTATCTGTTATTTCCCAATATACAAATGTTCCTTCAAAACTATTATTTAACATTTCGTATCGATTGTTTGTTACATCTGCAAACACATTATTAGAAACAATATGCAAATTAGATATCTGATTTCTCTGGAAAGCATTAAATATACCTGGCAAACCTTTACCTCTAAAATGTTGCTTAGTAACTGTTTTATGCAATTCACCTGAAAGAATCAACTTAAGCAACTCTGCATCATTTTTATAATTGTACCTAGCAAACATTGTGCCGATTGCTCCAAAAAATTTGTTGCCTCTTGGTTTTGTCATAAGACTATTAAATATCCCAACTCCATAATCAACAAACGAAAAGCAAACTTTTTTATTCTTTTCATCAGTTTGAACAGAAAGCCACCAATGTTTTTCTCCAATTTGCAGAGGAGAAGCATGATTATTAGTGTTCAGCATTAATTCGACTAATGCTCTATAGCACCCTAAATACCTCCTTTTTTCTTTCCATACATGTTCTGTTGCAGCTTCAATTAGTTGGGTTGCCAAAACGCTATCCACTTTTTTATAGGCATGAGTATGAAACGAATGTCCTGAATTACCTTCAATCTTGTATCTTTCCAAATCTAAATAAGTTCTGGATAAATTTCTAAAGAAGCCTGACTGCATTAAAAACTCCTTTAGAACAGGGTTTTTAGGGAAGTTGCCATTAAAGTCAATTCTCTTCGATTTAAATTTAACCATTATCGAAAGAAGTACCAAAATAGCATCATAATCAATATTCGTGATGTGATCTAGCTGAACAAAAACTTTCTTCTTTTTTAAATATAATTTTTTTAGTTTAATTAAAAATTCAATTGTTTTTTCTGGATCGTCTTTAAATCTAAAATCATAAGGCGCTTTTAGATAATTGAAATCTTGAAAACGATTTCCAAGATTACGCTGCCTTTTATATTTATATTTCTTTTTCCCTAATTTCCATCTATTTCTCTTTCGTCTATAATCCTTGAATATTTTTTTCTTTTTCTCAGAAATTTTCGCCCTTGCTGCATTTCTTCTTCGTCGCCGGGGCCAGCCGCGCCGTGGCCGAAAACTGCGGCTATATCATG
>JANOBV010000147.1:0-2304 GCA_031411835.1 Bacteroidota bacterium
TACAAAGGAAAAGGTATTAAATTCACTGGTGAAGTTCTGAGAAGAAAAGCCGGTAAGTCAGCCGCTAAAAAATAATTGAGATCATGTTAAGAAAACAGCTCCGCAGAAATAGTATTCGTACACGCATTCGTCGTACGATCAAAGGAACAGCACAACGTCCGCGTTTATCTGTCTTCCGTAGCAATAAACAAATTTACGCTCAGCTTATCGATGATATAGCAGGTGTAACATTAGTAGCCGCTTCTTCAAGTGCAAAAGAATTTTCTCTTAAAGGAAAAAAAGTTGATGTCGCGAAAGAAGTCGGTAAGGTCATCGCAGGAAAAGCACAGCTAAGCGGAATCAATACCGTTGTGTTTGACCGTGGAGGTTACCTTTATCATGGCCGTATCAAGGCTCTTGCAGAAGGTGCTCGTGAAGCAGGTCTACAGTTTTAATTATCATTCATTTTGATTGAATAAAAGTACTATGTCAGCAACAAACGTAAAGAGAGTTAAGTCAAGTGAGATCGAATTGAAAGATCGTCTCGTAACTGTAAACCGTGTTACCAAAGTAACAAAGGGTGGTCGTGCTTTCACCTTCGCAGCAATCATCGTAGTAGGTGATGAGGCAGGAGTTGTAGGTCACGGACTTGGAAAAGCAAAAGAGGTAACCGATGCAGTTCAAAAAGGTATCGATGATGCAAAAAAGAATTTGGTAAAAGTTCCAATCATGAAAGGAACTGTACCTCATGAATCATACGGTAAATACGGTGGTGCACTTGTATTCCTTAAGCCGGCTGCTCCTGGAACCGGAGTAATCGCAGGTGGTGCGATGCGTGCTGTACTTGAGAGTGTGGGTATCCATGATGTCTTGGCAAAATCAAAAGGAAGCTCTAACCCACATAACGTGGTAAAAGCAACTATCGATGCATTGTCGAACATGCGTGACCCGGCTACGATCGCACAACACCGCGGAATTAAAATGACGAAAGTGTTTAACGGCTAATCGCCTTAATGATATAATAACCATAACCAATGGCAAAAGTTAAGATCACACTCGTAAAGAGTGGCATTGACCGCAAAAGCAATCAGAAAAAAACACTGCACGCTCTAGGTCTTAGAAAAATGCACAAAACAATAGAAGTTGAAAATACTGTACAGATCAAAGGAATGATCAACGTAGTTAAACATCTAGTAGAGGTAAAAGAAAGTTAAGCAATACATTAGCGATTGTTAATATTGACAAGACATTAATCATGAATCTATCATCACTCAAACCTGCTAAAGGTTCAGTAAAAACAAATAAGAGACTCGGTCGTGGTACCGGTTCCGGTCGCGGTGGTACTTCCACTCGTGGACATAAAGGTGCTCAGTCACGTTCAGGATATAGCGCGAAGCGCGGATTCGAAGGTGGACAGATGCCACTTCAACGTCGTGTTCCTAAGTTCGGATTTAAAAATCCGTTCCGTAAAGAATTCCACGGAATCAACTTAGATACACTTCAGACTCTTGCTGAGACATTAAAAGTTTCAAGCATCGATGTTGAAATGTTAGTTAAAAATGGTCTTGCTTCTAAGAACGACATGGTGAAAATCCTTGGTCGTGGAGAAGTAAAATCAAAATTAGATGTGAAAGCACATGCTTTCTCAAAAACAGCTACTGAAGCAATCTCAGCTAAAGGTGGTTCAACAACTACTATTGAAACAAAAGGCGGTTCTACAACTACCATCTAAATTCAAGTATGAAAAATCTGATACAAACTATCCGGAATATATTTAAGATCGAAGATCTGAGAACACGTATATTAAATACGCTTTTCTTTCTTCTGATCTACCGCCTAGGTACGCACATCGTGTTGCCAGGTGTTGATCCAAATCAATTGGCTGCCCTTCAAAACCAAACTTCCGGTGGAGTATTAGGACTGTTAGATATGTTTTCCGGTGGTGCATTCTCCCATTCATCGATCTTTGCTCTTGGTATCATGCCATACATCTCTGCATCGATCGTGATCCAGCTTCTTTCTATTGCAGTTCCTTATTTCCAAAAAATGCAAAAAGAAGGTGAATCAGGAAGAAAGAGAATCAACAACATTACTCGTTGGTTAACAGTCGTCATCACTGCTTTCCAAGCTCCGGGATACATCGTGAACTTACGTTCTCAAGTACCGGGTGCCATCATTTCAGTTACTAATCCGGAGATCGTTTCTCCATTCACATTCTGGTTCACTTCAATCGTTATTCTTGTTGCAGGAACTATCTTCGTAATGTGGTTAGGTGAGCGTATCACCGATAAAGGATTAGGAAACGGTATTTCACTTATTATCATG
>JANOBV010000148.1:0-3585 GCA_031411835.1 Bacteroidota bacterium
AATCAATTGCCAGTCCCATGACATCAAATCCACATGCAAGATTTGCAACCGTTGCAGGCGCAAATACATTGATACTATTTTCAAATTTCTTTCCCATATTCTATTCGAAATATTTACTGATACTGATGATCTCTGCAAATACTCCCGCTGCAGTAACCTCTGCTCCTGCTCCCGGACCTTTTACGACTAATGGTCGATCAGTATATCTGTCTGTTGTAAATGAAATGATATTATCACTTCCTGATAAGTTGTAAAATGGATGCGAAGAATCTACCTCTTGCAAACTGATCTTTGCTTTACCATTATCCAAACTAGCTATGAATCGAAGTACTTTATTTGCCTTGGCAGCCTTCACTCTCCTCGCTTCGAAAAGATGATTATTTTTTTTCAGTTCAACAAAGAATGCGGGAACTGAAGACGCTTTCAAACAAGATGTCGGAAGAATTCCATCGATCTTAATATCCTTCATGTCAATCTTCAAACCGGTTTCACGTGCAAGAATTAATAATTTCCTTGCAACATCTTTTCCGCTAAGATCAACACGCGGATCAGGTTCTGTAAATCCTTTTTCTTGTGCCTGTTTTACAATGTCACTAAACTCTACTCCTTCTTTAAAATTATTGAAGATAAATGACAGTGTTCCACTTAACACGGCTTCAATTCGACGAATTTCATCGCCACTGTTTAGTAAGTCAGTAAGTGTATTGATGACAGGTAGTCCCGCCCCTACATTCGTCTCATAGAGGAATCGAACATTTCGTTTTTTTGCAATCGTTCGAAGATTAAGATAACTCTTATAGGATTCACTATTTGCAATTTTGTTTGGAGTCACAATAGAAATACTGTTTTCCATAATTTCTGCATAGTGTTTTACTACAATTTCATTCGAAGTACAGTCGACGAATATTGATTGCGGCAAATTCATTCCGATCATTGCTTGAACAAATTGAACCATATCGGCCGGTTCACCTTTATCAAGATTTTCCGCATAACGATTCAATGAAATCCCATCAGCGTCGAAGATCATTTTACGAGAATTAGAAATCCCCGCTATAGAAATTTCCAATGATCGTGACGACTTCAAATATTCCTTATGGTTTGCGATTTGCTTGATTAAGGTTTTTCCAATCAATCCTGTTCCAACAAGGAAAACAGAAAGCGTTTTTACATCCGACAAGAAAAATGCTTGATGTAAAGAGTTTAATGCTTTGTCTAGATCATGACGATGAATAACAGTAGAGATATTCAACTCTGATGAACCTTGAGCAGTAGCAACAACGCTAATACCATTTTTTCCAAGTGCTTGAAACAACCGACCGGAAACACCCGGCGTATTTCTCATATTTTCTCCAATGACAGCCACTATAGAAAGATTATTTTCTACGCGAGGTCGTTGAATCATTCGTGCGCGAATTTCCAAGTTGAATGAATCTTCAATAGCTTGCTGTGCTCGAATAGAATCTTCAGGCTTTACAGCAAAACTTATCGTATGCTCAGAAGAACCTTGCGTGATCATGATCACATTGACTTTCGCTTGCGATAATGAATTGAAGAGTCGCGCAGAAATTCCGGCAACTCCGACCATTCCACTACCTTGCATTGTAAGCAGAGAAATATTATCGATCGATGAAATCCCTTTGATCAAAAATTCAGGATCGGATGGTTTTGTCGATATAAAAGTTCCAGGATGTTCAGGCTTGAAAGTATTTTTAATTACCAATGGAATTTTTTTGTCCAGCGCCGGTTGAATTGTCGGCGGATGAATAACTTTCGCACCGAAATGTGACATCTCCATTGCTTCTTCATATGTCATTGCTGAAATAGAAAATGCTTTTTTCACTTTACGTGGATCAGCAGTCATTACGCCATCAACATCTGTCCAGATCTGGATCTGAGTCACATCAAGTGCGGCGCCAAAAATAGCAGCAGTATAATCTGACCCACCTCTACCCAAGGTTGTCATTTCATTCTTGCTAGTAGAGGCAACAAAACCGGTTATGACTTCAATACTTTTTGACTTTTTAAAATGTTCGCGGATATTTCTATTCGTCACATTAAAATCAACACGAGCAGAACCAAAATTTTCATCCGTCTTTACAATAGTACGAGCATCCAAAAATGCTGCACCCATTTTTTGCGATTTGAAATAATGAGCAATGATATTTGCCGAAAGTACTTCACCATGTCCACTTAGAAAATCGAGTGTACGTTGTGAAAGTTCACGAACAAGGTAAACACCATGTAGAATATCATGCAATTCCGCAAAAGTACTTTCTAGAAAATCGTGTAAGGATTTATCACGATGCATTCCAAGCTCACGAACAGTTTTAACATGTCGTTCACGGATTTCACGAAAAACAGAAATGTATTCATCATCTTGCTTTGCAGCGAGACGACTCATTTTTATCAATTCGTCAGTCACTCCACCCAAGGCAGATACGACAACACCAACTTTTTTATGTTTGCGTTTAAGATCATTTACGATCGAAGCAAGTCCTTCGATACGTTGTGCATTAGCGACAGAAGTGCCGCCGAATTTTATTACAATCATGAATGTGAAAATAGATTCACATTCATACGTTCAAAAACAAGAAAATGTTATTTTACTTTCATCTTTAAATTACAAAATAACTGAAATAAGATCCGCCGAGGCGGATATACCATTCATGCTTATTTTATTTAGGAATGGTATAATTCAACACTTATACAACCAATTATTTATCAACTCATTACCCCATTCTGTAAGAATTGACTCCGGATGGAACTGAACTCCTTTTACAAGTTGATTTTCATGACTTAAAGCCATGATCTCATTGTCATTATCAAGAGCTGTAATTTTAAGTCTAGTAGGGAGACTAACTTTGTCGACACACCAAGAATGATAACGACCGGTTTTAAAAAGTAGAGGAATTCCGGAAAATAACGGTTCCGTCGGATCAACAACATTTGTCGGCAATGCTACTCCGTGATGAACATTTGGTAAGTTGTATAGAGTTCCCCCGAATGCTTCTGCGATCGCTTGCATACCTAAACAAATTCCCAACATTTTTTTCTCTGAAGAATATTGCTTAATTATCTCAATCATTTTGCCGGCATCTTTAGGTAATCCCGGTCCTGGCGAAAAAACAATGCGATCAAAATTTGCTACCTCTTCTATTTCAATTTCATCATTTCTTTTTACGACCACCTCCGATTCAAATTTATTCAGGTAATGAAAAAGATTGAAGGTAAATGAATCGTAATTATCGAGGAGGAGGATTTTCAATTTTTATTATTTAATCTAAATGATTGCATGATTTATTTTACTGCAATTACAGAAATCTCCACATTCACATTTTTTGGAAGAACAGAAACTTGAACTGTTTCACGTGCCGGGAAGTTGTCGGTGAAATAATTTGCATAGACATCGTTCACTGTTGCAAAATTATTCATGTCGGTCAGGAAAATACTTGTCTTCACAATATCACCGAATGCATAACCGGCTTCTTTCAAAATAGCGGAAATATTTTCCATGACCTGAGTCGTTTCACGAATGATATTGAGCATTACTAATTGTCCATCGGCAGGATTAATTGCGACTTGACC
>JANOBV010000149.1:0-12389 GCA_031411835.1 Bacteroidota bacterium
ACCGGCAGTTTCTGCACAAGCACAAACCGATGCAGATGCTTTTCGATACACAGGAACATCCATAACAGGCACAGCGCGATACACAGCAATGTCCGGGGCATTTGGCGCACTTGGTGGCGACTTCTCCGTTCTTTCAACAAACCCTGCCGGTATTGGAATTTATAGAAGTTCAGAAATATCATTCACACCTTCGATCTTTACTTCTAATACAAAATCCAGTTTTTTAGGAAACCAAACGAGTGAAAATAAAACGAATTTCAATTTCGGAAACGCAGGGCTTGTTCTTACTAATAAAGTAAGAACAGATGGCGAAGGATGGAAATCGTGGAGTTTTGGATTTGGTTATAATCGCCAAGTCAATTACAATTCATACATGCGTTTTGAAGGAAAGAACAATGATAATTCTATGCTTGATCATTTTGCAGAATCAGCCGGAAGTCAGAATTACAATAACTTGAATGGTTTCACTGATTATCTTGCATACTATACCTATCTGATCAATCCGGACAACGATACTGCAACAACTCAATACTCTCCTGCAATAACCGAATACGGCCAAACACAGAGAATGACGAAAGAAACAAAAGGCTCTAAAGGAGAAACAGTATTTACTCTTGGAGGCAATTACAACGATAAACTTTACTTAGGACTTACAATGGGAATTAGTTCTATCAACTACACTCAAACGTCCATTTTTGAAGAAGTAACAAATTCGAATGTTATTGACTCAGTAAAAAATTATCAATTCGAAGAAAATTTTACAACAGATGGTAGCGGTATCAATTTCAAATTCGGAATGATATATCGTCCGCAAGATGCCGTTCGATTTGGCATTGCTGTTCATACCCCAACTTGGTACACAATGCATGATTACTATAAAAATTTTATGACAAGTAAATTTGTCGGCGGACAATCCTATTATGCAGAGTCCCCCGATGGAAGTTTCGATTACGAGATGACAACTCCATTCAAAGCAATTGGAAGCTTAGGATTTATTTTTGGCAAACTAGGGATATTAGGTATAGACTATGAATTTACTGACTACGCCTCTGCACGTTTCAACTCAACTAACTATGCATTTTTTGATGAGAACAGAAATATAGAAACGAAATATAATACTTCACACACTTTACGTGTAGGGACGGAATGGAAATATCAAAACATTAGTTTCCGTGGCGGTATTTCATATATGACCTCACCATTAAAAGATGCAGTCATCATAGGAGAAAGCGACTATAGTAAAAGAGGATTATCCGCAGGCATTGGATTCAAAGAAAAAAACTTTTACATTGACCTTGGCTACCTCTACTCTCAAAGTAATCAATATTACCAACCGTATACGTTAGCAATGAAAGATACACCGGGAGTAAAAAACGATCTGACAACTCATAATGTGACGGTGACTTTCGGGTTTAAGTTTTGATTAGATGAGTTAAAAAAAAACAAACTTTATCTCTTAGAAACCGATCAAAGCCTTTAAAACAAATCCCTTTACTCGGGATTTTTCAAAATTTTAATTCTATCTAATCCCGCTTGTGCTTTTTGATCAATACTATTTTGATATTGATGTCTACCCATTGAAAGACATTTCTTGTAATAGCTTTCTGATTTATCAAGATCGTTTTTGTCTTCGTAGATAATTCCTAATAGCAAAGCACTATTTGCTGCAAAGTAAAAAGTTGCAGATGAGCCATTCTCAATTGTTTTGAGAAACAGATCGATTGCCTTTTCCTCCTGCCCTGTCTTCTGATAGATCCTTGCAAGTCTATAGGTAACTTCTAATTGATCTTTGTACTTTGGAAAACTATCGACCGGCATTCCCGCAAGTTCTTGCTGTGCTCTATCATAATACCCACCATCAAACAACAATCGCGCACGAAGCAATAATTTATTTCCTATATCAACAACAGCCGCTTCATTTTGCGCATCTTTATCTTCGTCAATGAATGCACTTCCCAAAGTCCTACATTTAGTCATGTAAGTATAATAACCTTGTGGATTATTTTTTAGCGATTCTATCCATGCTAGTTTTTGATAAGATGACTTAATGTAATTCTGACCTTTGAACCTTCGAATAAATTCTTCGAAATCTTTTGTTGCTGTAAAATCAAGTTTACGAAGCTTACAAATTGCCAGTTTATAATACATGAAATCAAAAGAAAATCCGGTGTTGTATGTAGAAGGATCTTTTAAATATTCGTAAGCTTCATCATTTCGCCCCAGTTTCATCAAGATTGCGGAAGTGCTATACCGCAGCAATGAACTCTTATCTGCATAAGGTCGCATGTAAATCATGCATTCTATCAGATCTGATTCACTTGAGTTGAAAGTAATATAGAGTTCACTCAAATAAAACAAAAGTTCTTCGCGATAACCAACGAATTCAGATTTCTCAAGTTTTTTAAATAGCGTTTTTAATTCTGTTGTTCCTTCCGGAACGGAACCTTCCATTCCTGCGATCTCAACCAACCAATGATACTCACGTGGAACTGCACCAATAACAACTGTCAAAAAACCAGACAGTTTATTATTCAGAAGAAAATCAGGGTATGCAAGTTTATTCTTTTCGATTAGTCGATAAGCTTTGCGAATATCAGTTGCGGCAGAAACATATTCTCGAAACTTTACTTTCACCAGCGCTTGTTGAATTAATATTTCTGCTTTTGCGTATTGGTGAAATGGCGATGTGTTATTCTCTTCTCGTTTATCTAGTAATTTTAAATTATCATTCGCTTTCTTTTTAAATATATCGAAATACATTTCCTCTTCTGAAATAAACGCTTTTAGAAAATCTATATAATTAGAATAGAGAATTACAAGATCATTGCTAGGCTTCTCTGTTTTTTCTTTTAACAGAAGTATATTCGATTTCTCAAAATCAAAACTAATGATGGATGAATATGCAGATTTTAGATTTTCATCAAACTCATAATATGCTGATGAAGAATTCGAGAGTAAAATAAAGGAGAAAATAAAAATCAGAATTCTCATTAATACTATTTTGGGTTAGAGTTAAATTTGGCAGTTTTATTTGGCAAGAAATGGAAAATAAAAATCTTTATTCAAAAAAAAAGGATTCCATTGAAATGAAATCCTTTTCTAAATTTTATTGCGAGAATTATTCAGCAACTACTGCTTCTTCATCTGCAATTTTTGGATCAACAAGGATACGTCCGCAATGTTCACAAACGATCACTTTTTTGTGTTGACGTATATCTAATTGACGTTGAGGCGGGATTTTGTTGAAACAACCACCACATGCATCACGCTGAATAGCAACAACTCCTAAGCCGTTTCTTGCATTTGTACGAACACGAGTATAAGCTGTAAGTAATCTCTCATCAATGATTGTACGTGCTTTAGCAGCTATCTTCACTAACTGATCTTCTTCTTTCTTAGTCTCTTCAACGATACTTGCTAATTCTGTTTCCTTTAATTTCAAAACAGACTCGCGATCATTCAAAATATTTTGTGTTTCCTCAAGTATGACATTCTTAGTACTCACTTCTATGGCGAATTCTTTTGAACGCTTTTCAGACAATTGAATTTCTAAGTTTTGAAATTCAATCTCTTTGTTCAATGAATCAAACTCGCGATTATTTTTTACTTTATCTTGCTGAGATTCGTATTTTTTAATCTGTTCTTTGGAATCTTTCGCTGCTTGTTTCTTTTTATTAACCTGATCAGTAAGGTTTGCGATCTCCTCATTGATATTCGTGATACGAGTATTCAATCCAACAATCTCATCTTCCAGATCAGCAACTTCCATTGGCAATTCACCACGGATCGTACGAATTTTGTCGATGTTAGAATCGATTTCCTGCAATACGTATAAAGCTTTCAAACGCTCTTCAACTGAAAATTCATTATGATCTAATGCCATAATTTCTTCCAGCTTTTTCTCGAGACGATTTACGTCGATGATCTTTTCAATTTTACGAGGCTTGAATTCTACCTTTTCTTTTTGTTTGATCTTCCCTTTAGCTATTTTTGATAGGCTCACGTTGTGGTAATTATTTTTAGTTAGTCAAATTCAGAAGTCCACCTCCTGAAAAATTACTGTAGTTTTTTGGAAATAGCTACGAACAAAATCAACTACTTTTAAAGGTAGTTAACCGGGTTCGTTTTTACCTCTGTCAAACGGACGGCAAATTTAGAAAATTTTTTCAGAATTAACGACTTAAATAAGTCCATTGTGTACTGTTCACTTTCAAAATGTCCGATATCGGCAATTACGATCTTTCCTTCTGCATCAAAAAACTGATGATATTTATAATCGGCCGATATAAACACTTGAGAATCAGATGCTATTGCATCATTTAACAAAAAACTACCTGAACCACCACAGATGGCCACCCGTTTTACTTTTTTTCCAAGTGCTGCTGTATGTTTTACTATTCCGGCTTTCATCACATTTTTCACATGCATCAAAAAAGGAATTTCCTCCATTGGTTCAAGTAATTCGCCTACAATTCCGCTTCCAATTGATTGATATTGATTGTTTAACGAATAAATATCATGGGCAACCTCTTCATATGGGTGTGCAGACTTCATGGCGGCTAAAATTTTTCGTTCATTGAATAACTCATAAATCACTTCAATCCTAACTTCATGTACAAAAGATGTTTGTCCTTTCACACCTTCAAATGGATTGCTTAATTCACCAGGACGAAAACTTCCATTTCCTTCTAAATTAAAACTGCATTGATCGTAATTGCCGATGTTGCCGGCGCCGGCAGAAAACAAAGCTTCACGTACTTTGGATGCCTGATCAACGGGACAGAAAACAACTAATTTTCGCAATAAACCTACTTTTGGGGACAGAATTTGTAAATTAACCAAGCCAATTTTATCAGCTATAATCCGATTTACACCATCGATAATATTGTCCATATTTGTATGAGCAGCATAAATAGCAACATCATTTTTAATCGCAGAAATGACAGTTCGTTCAATATAATTCTTGCCATTCAACTTTTTCAAACCTGAAAATATGATTGGATGATGTGCAATAATCAAATTACAGCCATTCTTTACAGCGTCCATGATCACTTCCTCAGTACTATCCAGGCAAATCGTAATGCCTTTTACTTCCATATTCGAATCACCGACAATCAATCCACAATTGTCGTAAGACTCTTGTAATGAAAGCGGCGCAATGGTTTCCAAGTAATTGGTAATATCCTTAATTGTTGTCATGATCTTTATTTCAATCCTCAATACTACAAAAAATTGCAATCATTCGAATTTTTGTAATTTGCGCAGTGCAAAATTGGAGAAAAATTCTTTTACCCTTTTCGCCACTCTATGGCCTAGTCATAAGAGTGCGGAATTTTTTATTTGACAAAGGGTTGATGAAATCCAATTCATACAATTTACCAATTATCGCAATTGGAAATTTGACAACAGGCGGCACCGGTAAAACGCCACACATAGAATATCTTATCCGATTGTTACGTAAAAGTTTTAAAGTTGCAACGATCAGTCGCGGCTATGGAAGAAGTACGTCAGGTTATATTCACGCCAAAGGTAGTTGCACAACGAAAGAAATTGGTGATGAGCCAATGCAATATTTCACAAAGTTCCCAGACATCTCTGTAAATGTTGCCGAAGAAAGAGTTGAAGCGATTGAGAACTTAATTCATTCTATTCACAAGCCACAAGTGATTCTTATGGATGATGCATACCAACATCGATCTGTCGCTCCCGGATTAAATATTCTGCTTCTTGAATACGAATACATATTTAAGCAAGATCATTTGTTGCCCGCAGGGAATTTACGTGAGCCAATGTCTTCTAAGAAACGTGCTGACGTCATTATCGTTTCTAAATCACCATCGATACTTGTTCCAATTGAAAAGAAAAGAATTCTTGAAGTTATTCAACCGACTGTTGAACAGCAAGTATATTTTTCATACTTGAAATATGGCGAGTTCAATAAAGTTTTCGGACTGCAAAGTCCGATGCTTATGGGGGCTAGCTACTATATGGAAAAACGTTTCACAATTCTTATGGTAACAGGAATTGCAAATCCTTCGGGCCTGATCGAATATTTGCGCAGACATACTGACAAACTTGAAACACTTATCTTTCCTGATCATCATGAATTCACTTCAAAGGATCTAGATAAAATCACAGAAACATTCAACAATATTGCAAATCAGAGCAAGATCATTGTGACGACTGAAAAAGACGCCATGCGATTACGTGACCCGGATTTGGATCCATCAATACAAAAACTTCCACTTTTCTTTCTTCCAATAGAAGTATTCATTCACCAGGACGAGGAGAAATTCAATAAAATGATAACAAATTATGTTAGACAAAATTAAAGAAACAACAGATTTTATTTTTAACAAAACGAAGGCGAAACCTGAGTATGGAATTGTTTTAGGAAGTGGACTTGGTGGACTTGTAAATGAAATTGAGATTGAACATTCATTAGAATATACTTCAATACCTAACTTTCCTTTATCGACTGTTAAAGGTCACGGAAGTAAATTAATATTCGGCAAGCTAGGCGGTAAAAACGTTGTTGCACTTCAAGGCAGATTTCATTTTTACGAAGGCTACACAATGCAGGAGGTTACTTTTCCAATTAGAGTTATGATTGCATTAGGAATAAAATCACTATTGCTAAGTAATGCAAGTGGTGGTATGAATCCTGAATATCAAATTGGAGATATTGTTATCATTAGCGATCATATCAATTTGCTTCAATCAAATCCGCTGATTGGAAAAAACTATGATGAACTTGGCCCGCGTTTCCCGGACATGAGTGAACCTTATGATCCAATGATGATCGCAAAAGCAAAAGCTATTGCTAACAAAGCCGGTTATCGTTCTCATATTGGTGTTTATGTTGCTGTATCAGGACCATGTTTTGAAACGCCTGCTGAATATCGTTACCTTCGTACAATTGGAGCTGATATTGTTGGCATGTCAACCATACCCGAAGTAATTGTCGGGCGACACGCAAGAATTCCATGTTTTGCAATTTCAATTGTAACTGATCTCGGCGGATTTGAACTTGCCCAAAAAGTTAGTCACGAAGAAGTGCTGGAAGTTGCAATGGCTTCTGAGGTGAAGTTGACGGCGATTATTAAAGAGCTGCTGAAGAATGAAGTGAAATGAAGTGAAGTGAAGTGAAATGAAATGAATTGAATTGAATTGAATTGAATTGAATTGAAAAATATTTTGTGCTGTGTATGTAACTATTATGGGTAAGTAACTTTTGCTACTCTCCAATTACTAATTACCAATTACCAATTACCAAATTAAAAACCTTAAAAAAATGAAACATAAGTTACTAATCGCTTTCGCTTTGTTAACCAATGTAATTGCGAATGCACAATTCAGTAATCAGAATATTTCTTTGCTTGGACAATTCAACGATTCATCGGTTGTGGCTGAATCGGTTTATGGAATCAGGTATCAGGCGTGTTGGGGATGGGTACATCCGATTAACTTGCATGAATACGGAATCATTGGGTCTACAGCAGGAACATATATTATTGATGTAACTGACCCGACAAATTTAGTTCAGGCCGATTATATTCCGCACCGCCAAGTTGATGCAATTTGGCATGAATATAAAACTTATGGCAACTATCTATACATCATCAGCGATGATGGTGGAAATAATAGTTTGCAAATTGCAGACCTTTCTACGCTTCCTGATTCCGCAAATGTGATATACGATAGCAATTCGATATTTACACATGCGCACACGTTGTTCATCGATGGAAATAAAATGTATGTTGCTTCTGTAAGTGCTAGTAATTTTTCAAGCATGAATGTTTATTCATTAGCAAATCCGCCATTGCCAACTTTATTGAGAAGACTCGATGCAGATTTTCCTGCAATTAGTAGCGTACATGATATGTTCGTTTCGAACGATACAGTTTATGCAAGTTGTGGTTATAACGGGCTTTACATTTTTCATTACGATGAAATATTAAATCAGTTTGTCAATCTCGGATCACTTACGAACTTTCCTACGCAGCGATATAATCACAGTAGCGATCTTTCTCCGGACCATCAGTATTTATATATGTGCGATGAAGTTCCAGATGGAATGCCGTTCAGTATTGTAGATGTAAGTGACATAAGTAACCCGAATGTTTTAAGTACGATGAGTACTAATCCGGGCTCTACTCCACACAATCCTTATGTAGAAGGAAATTTATTATACATGGCCGCATACCAAGATGGGTTGTATGTATATGACATCTCTACTCCTGCAGCGCCTGTGCAAGTTGGATATTTCGATACACATCCGCAAAATCCGACAGGCACTTATCCTTCCCCTGCTTACCAAGGTTGTTGGGCGGCCTATACAAAGTTGCCAAGCGGAAATATTTTAGCAAGTGATATGCAACTTGGATTGTTTGTACTTGATGTTTCAGGATTACCGACCGGAATTGAAAACGAAACTTTAAATTCAGGGATCAGTGTTTATCCAACACCTGCAAGCAGTGAGTTATTTGTTAAGATTGAAAACCCCACTGGAGATCAAATCATCACATTGACAGACATTTCAGGAAAAATAATTACAAGTGTAAAAGCCGAAATGAATAATTTGAACAAAATTTCTGTTGAAAATATTGCTGCCGGACAATATACAGTTACTATCAAAGGCAATCAATCTTCAGTATCGAAAAGCATTCAAGTAACAAAATAAATTAAGTAGCAATGAAATTAAAATCCTTTGTATTTCTATTCTCAATTTCATTACTGATCTGGAGTTGTTTGAAAGACTCTAAGAATGGTATGATCACCGGCAAGGTGATCAATTTTAAAGGCGAGTATATTTACTTGCAGAAAATTACTGAGAATGGTGATGTAAATATTGACTCCTCAAAAGTAGATAAAAATGGAAAATTTTCTGTATCCAATCCGGCGAGTGAAATTGATTTCTATATTCTGAGAACAGATAGTTTGAATATTATTTTTCTTGTATTGAAAGCAGGTGAAAATGCCTATGTAGAAGGAAACGCAAACAGCTTTGAGGCGACTTACAAAGTGAAAGGATCCAAAGACTCCGATTTATTGAGAGTGTTGAGAGGCTATGATAAAACCTTGAGTGACTCATTAAACAAATTATACGTACAGATCAGAGATCAAAATCCTGTTGTTGCAGATTCTATCGGCTCTTATTTGCAAGAATATTATTCAACAACAATGGAAGAATTTGCCAGCAATTTTATCAGACAAAATCTGAATTCCGTTGTTTCACTTTCTGCAACTAAATTCATTAATCAACAATCAGAAATCGAATTGCTAAAAGAATTGGATGCAAAATTGACTTCACTCTATCCGAAAAATAAATACGTTGAAGACTTCAAACTTCTTGTCTCTGAATTAAACGTACTACCGGCAGGAAATATGGCTCCTGAGATCACATTAAATAATTACGAAGGAAAACCTATCAAACTTTCTTCTCTTAGAGGCAAAGTGGTATTGATCGATTTCTGGGCAAGCTGGTGTGCGCCTTGCAGAAGAGAAAATCCGGATATTGTTGCAGCCTATGATAAATTAAAAGGCAATGATTTTGAGATCTACGGAATTTCTCTCGATGACAACATTGAAGCATGGAGTGAAGCTGTTGAGCGCGATAGAATTTCATGGATTCAAGTTAGCGACTTAAAAAAATGGGAAAGTCCTGTTGTTAAACAATATCAAGTCCAAGCTATTCCTTTTAATGTCTTGATCGATCGCGAAGGAAAGATAATAGCAAAAGGAATCAAGGGTGATGATTTGTATGACAGAATAAGTCTGGCAATTAATTCAGGAAAATGATCAATCAAGGTTTCATGAAATTTATTTTGGGATTTTGTTTTGCATTCTTTTTTTGCCACTCTGCTTATTCGCAAAATTATTTTCAGCAAGACGTCAAGTATACAATAAATGTAGTCTTAAACGACAAGAAACACATTTTGACAGGAACAGAAGATGTTTATTATAAAAATAATTCAACATCAACTTTAAATGAATTATTTTTTCATCTTTATCCGAATGCATATAGAAACACTTCAACAACATTAGCTCAAGAATTATTCAACACCGGTTCCTCTGCAATTCTTGAAGCTGATAACAAAGAACTGGGCTATATTGATTCGTTGAATTTTAAAATTGACGGTGTCGTTACTGAATGGAAATTGCTGCAAGACACCATTGACATCTGCAGGATAAAACTTTTGAAACCTTTAAAACCAGGGGAGAGTATTATTATCTCAACTCCTTTCAAAGTGAAAATTCCTTCTGATCAATTGTCAAGACTTGGACATAATGGTCAAGCGTATACGATCACACAATGGTATCCTAAGCCTGCAGTATTTGACAAGAATGGATGGAATTATTTTAGCTACCTTGATAAAGGCGAGTATTATTCTGAATTTGGTTCGTTTGATGTTACTATTACTTTGCCTGATAATTACGTTGTTGCTGCAACAGGTGAATTGATCAACGGTGATTCCGAAAATGCCTGGCTTGAAAGTAAAGCAAAAGAAACAGCAGCGATCTCAGAGTTTCCTAAAGAGCTTGACATACCGCCATCATCAACAACATTTAAAACATTACAATATAAACAAGACAGCATCCATGACTTTGCTTGGTTTGCAGATAAACGATTTCATGTCATAAAAGGTGAAGTTGAACTTCCTATCAGCAAGAAAAAAATTACAACATGGTCGTTCTTTACAAATGCTGAAGCTGAATGGTGGCGAAAAGCACCCGACTATATTGCAAATGGAATATTATATATGTCAAAATGGGTTGGCGAATACCCCTACTCTACATGCACTGCAGTTGATGTAACCTATGCTTCAGGAAGTGGAATGGAATATCCGATGGTTTGTACAATAGGAAGCTATGGCGACCCATTCGAATTAGATGCTACCATTGTTCACGAAGTATTTCATAATTGGTTTTATGGAATTCTAGGAAGTAACGAACGCAAACATCCTTGGATGGATGAAGGGATTACAAATTTCTATGAAACAAGATATATCTATACCGAATATGCTAATGACAAAAGCAAACAGTTAGAAGATGCCCCAGCTTATAGAAGGTACAGAAATATTTTCGGTCTTGAAAAAGTTAATCACAAGGAAATTCAATACGACATTTACTTAGCAGGAGCAAGAAGACAAACAGATGTTTCGCCCGATCAATATGCACAAAATTATTCAAGAGCAAATTATGGCGGCGATGTTTACTACAAAACTTGTTTGAGTACTGATTACTTGAAAAGTTATCTTGGAGATACGCTTTTTGATCAATGCATGAGTCGTTACTATGAAAACTGGAAATTCAAACATCCCGAACCAGATGACATGAAAAATGAATTTGAACAAGAGTCAGGAAAAAATCTAGATTGGTATTTTAGTGATCTTGTACGTTCAGATAAAGATATCGATTACAGCATTTGTTCAATTAAAAAAGAAAATGGTAAAGTTGTATTAAAACTTTCAAATAAAGGACAAGTAGCTGGTCCGATTTGGTTAAGTACAATCAAAGATGGGAAAACAACAACGACCGAAAAAATCGAAGGTTTTACTGGAGTTAAACTATATGAGACAAATTTTGATGAAGGAGCGACATATAAAATTGATTCAAAGCGAGAAATTCCTGAATTGGATCGAAAGAACAATACAATAAGAAGTTCAGGGATTTTTAAAAAGACAGAAAAACTCAATTTACAATTTCTAACTGCAAAGGAAGATCCTGATAGAACACAATTATTTTACGCGCCTGTAATTGGATATAATCTCTACAATTCATTTATGGCCGGTATAGTTTTGCATAATGTGTCATTTCATGAAAAACCATTTGAGTTTGCCATAATGCCAATGTATGCCACCGGAACAAAAGATTTGTCAGGCGGCGCTGATCTGAGGTATCACATTTATATTAAAAATAGCAAGCTTAATAAAATTACCATTCAAGAAACAATTGGTCATTATGCTTATGGCAATGATGAATATGAAAACAACACTACAGGGTTCACCTATTTTAACATTTTGAAATATTCAAAATCAGATACTAGATTTATTCTAAATTTCAGAAATCCTCATCCCCAAAAGAATGTAAGAAAAGAACTAGAGATAAGAAATGTTTTTGTAAATCGTGATGTTCCATACTTTTATGACTACAAACCACAAACCGTTTTTTATCATTACTTAAGAGGCGAGTATAGAAGAACAAACGCAAATCCACTTGATGCAAGCAGTCAACTTTTCGCAGTGGAATATGATGTCGATCATTTAAAATTCAATTTAGAATTCAAGCAATTCTTTTGTTATGGAAATCCAAATAAAGGTGTACACACTCGCTTCTTTTTGGGGTACTTGCATTTACCAAAATGGAATCCAAAACCTGATGTTGAT